>CAMBBZ010000074.1 GCA_945863965.1 Chitinophaga pinensis
ACCTGCGTTTCTTGTCATGACAATATTCACGACACCTATTTAGATACGTCGTTTATCCCTGATAATAAATGCGAATCGTGTCATAATACCCAAACATGGGCTGAAATTACCTTTGATCACAACAAAACGGATTTAAAATTTGCGTCGTGTACAGATTGTCATGAGGATTACCATGAGAAAGAATTTTTAGATGCCAATAAGAAGGTTACCGATTGTAAAAAATGCCACGATGAGCAGCATGACTTTACTTGGAGTTCTTATGGGCTCAAGGAGCACCAGGATTCTAAATATCCCTTAACGGGCGCCCATGAAGCAGTGAGTTGTTTGGAATGCCATAAGCCGAATAGTAATAAGAAATGGATGTTTAAGTTGGAATCGCAAACCTGCGTTTCTTGTCATGACAATATTCACGACACCTATTTAGATACGTCGTTTATCCCTGATAATAAATGCGAATCGTGTCATAATACCCAAACATGGGCTGAAATTACCTTTGATCACAACAAAACGGATTTCAAATTGGAGTTAGAACACGAGAAAACATCGTGCCGCGAGTGTCATTTCACCGATTTAAAGGATGCAACGGGCAATTTTATTCAGAAGTTTAAAAACAAAGAGGTAACTTGTGTGAGTTGCCATGATGACGTGCACAAAGCACAATTTTTGGTGGACGGGCGCAACGACTGTTCCAGATGTCATAACGCCGGTAAAAACTGGCCAGTTCCCAATTTTGATCACCAAAAATCGGAATTTCCTTTGGAGGGTAAGCACAAAGAAATCCAATGTATAGATTGCCATAAACCGATTAGGAATTACTTGCCGCAGCGCGTAATTTTGTATAAAATAAAACCTTTTGAATGCAGAGACTGTCACGCTTCATAGTATTTTTTGTGCTTTGCATTCTAATGTCTCATCCGATTTTAGCGCAAACCAATCCCCACGGGGCCGATTTAGTAATCGACTGTAACCAATGTCATAATTCGGGAAGTTGGAACATTTCCCTTACTGATATGAAGTTTGATCACAGCCGTGAAACGGGCTTCCCCTTAGAAGGGCAGCACGGTAAAATTGATTGCAAAAAATGCCATGAGAAATTGGATTTTAAGGGATTAGGCGAAGCGTGTATTAATTGTCATTTAGACGTTCATGAAATGAGCGTGGGCGACGATTGTAAGCGTTGTCACAACGCGAATAATTGGCTTGTCAACGACCTTTCTGAGGTGCATGCGGAGAACGGTTTTTTGCTAGAAGGCGCACATGCGGTGGTTTCGTGTGTTGATTGTCATAAATCAGGCAACTCTTTGGTTTGGGATCGTATGGCGGGCAGTTGCTCCGATTGTCATATGAAAGATTACGAAACCACGGCGAGTCCAAATCATAAAGAATTGGGCTACAGTACTGATTGTATCGAGTGCCATTCCCCAATGTCGGCGGTTTGGAATTCTGACTTTTTCCATTACTTTTTCCCTTTAACGGGAGGCCATAACGGGGTTAGTTGCATCGATTGTCATAGTAACCAACCCTATCAACAAGCCAATTCGGAATGCATTAGTTGCCATCAAAAAGATTATGATGCGGCATTAAATCCCAATCACAAGCAATTAGGATTTCCGACGGATTGTGCCTTATGTCATAGCACGCAACCCGGCTGGAAGCCTGCGCTATATGACGATCATGACCAAGATTTTTTCCCGATTTATTCAGGCAATCATAAAGGGGCGTGGTCTTCGTGTACCGAATGCCATACCAATCCGAGTAATTTTTCTCAATTCAGTTGCATCGATTGTCATGAACATAACGACCCACGAGACTTGGCCGACGAGCACGACGATGTAAAGGGGTATGTATATCAAAGTCAAGCCTGTTTCGAATGTCATCCCAAAGGTTCAGAATAGTTTTATGGTTTTTTTTAGGACTTTTTCCCTCCTTATCTGCGCAGCAATCGCAGTCGGGGGTGGTTAGTTATGTTTCCGATGAACATGTATACGTTCGTTTTGCGAGCACTGAATATTTGAAGGTATCAGATACCTTATTTTTCAAGGGAATACCTGCGTTGCAAGTGGTGAAAAAGTCTTCTATTTCAAGCATAAATAAACGGATTGCACCGGTAGATATCAAGACGGGCGATACCTTGATTTATATTTATTTTAAGGAAATAATTGAAAAAAAAGAGTCTTCGAAACGTGACGGAACGCAGCAGCAGATTCAGTTTGCCGACACTACTAAAAGAGGTTCATTATTGACTATCCCAAAAGAAAAGCCGTGGGAATGGGATGGTATTTTGGGTTTATCGAGTCGGTATAATCAAACTATTTTGTCGGAAGCCAATAGAAGTTTAACCCGACAATTTGTTCGTTTTTCTATTCAGGGGAAATCCAACACGCCTGAGCTTCCTTTGTCGGTAACGCTAACCGGAAATTATCAGCATTTTGGTTCTGCTTTTTCAGAAACTAGTTACCCCAAATGGGGTCGATTTAATATTTTCCAAGCGAATTTGGATTATAAAATGAGTTCGAATTGGAGCGTCCGTTTAGGAAGGGGATTTCAGCCTGGTCTAAGCAGTGTAGGGGCCTTAGATGCCATTAATGTGACTTATGTCAGAGGCGGTTTAACAGTAGGGGCAGTAACCGGACTAAGTCCTAACTTAATAAATTATGGCCTTAACCCAGACCGCCCATTATATGGATTAAATACGCAATTTTCTCGGCAGTCTAAGGAATTGAAATGGCACATGGGTGCGGGTTGGTTCGATCAGTACTATAAAGGTTTATTAGACCGTAGGTTATGGGTGTCTCAAGGTTCAATTTATACCCCTAAGGGCAATTTGTTTTTTATGTTAGAAGGAGATGCCACCAATGGTTGGTCTTCGCATCGCATGCAAAGTGTATTTGTTTCGGGTCGTGTAAGATTGAACGATAAATGGTCGATTTTTAGCTCTTATGATACCCGATTGCCTTGGATATTCTGGAACAGTTACGATCGGATTTCAATCGATGCGCTTATAGACAGGGAGTCACAGCAAGGATGGCGCACGCGATTGCAGTACAAGGCAGGTAAAAATACCCATTGGGGCTTTCATGCGACTATTCGACAACGGGAAAATGCCAATTCCTTGTTCATGGGAGGCTTCAACATAGACCAACGGCGTTTATTCTGGAAAGGTAGCAGTTTGAGCTATCGTTTCAGTGCTGCGGATTACGGAATTTGGCAAAATACCCAGCAAACGTTAAGATTGAGGCAAACCTTCAACCAGTGGGACATTACGGCGTTTTATCGCAGCGTGCTTTTCACCAGGCGCTATACCTTGGGGAGTTTGTTCAATCAATCTTATGTGGGGTTGCAAACATCAATCCCTTTAAAAAACCGCTACGAGTTAGATGCCTTTGTAGAGTACGATTTTCAACAACAGCAGCAGCAATTATTAATGTATCTTACCCTAAACAAACGATTTTAAAATGAAAACGAATTACTTTTTTTATGTTGGAATTGCGCTAATGTCGTGCAATCAAACCGTTGAATTAACACCTAATTCTGAAGGCTCTTCAGAAAAAACTGGAATTTTTGAAAAAGGGGGGACACATTCGCATGCGTCTGATGGCATCGTAAAAAGCGTGCACCAAATTGTAATCAAAGAACATATAAAAGGCGAGCGGTATTCGTATTGTGAGGTTATTGAAGGCGCTAATACATACTGGATTGCCACCATGGGCGGTGATTTCAAGGAGGGTGCCACCTATCTGTATAACGAAGGCATTGAAAAAACGGATTATAAAAGCACCGAGCTGGACCGAACATTCGATCGTATTTTATTAGTATCTGCCTTGTATTCAAGTTCCGAGTCACTCGAGTCTAAAACTTCAGCGGCCGCTCCGGCACCTGGGCCTGACATAAAGGTAACAATCCCTAAAACCTCTGTTCCCATAAAAGAATTGGTGACTAATAGTAAAAAATACGCCAATAAATCGATAGAAGTAACCGGAAAAATAACTAAGGTGAATCCGGGTATTATGGATCGTAATTGGATACACCTTGCCGATGGAAGTATGGATTCTTATGATTTTGTATGCACGAGTGAGGAAGTTTTCCCTGTCGGACACGTAGTAACCTTAAAGGGGGTGTTGGCGGTAAATAAGGATTTCGGGGCTGGTTATAGTTACGATTTAATAGTAGAAAATGCCCGTAAAATAAAATGAAAACAATCAAACGAATTGCAGTAGCTCTTGCCAATGAACGTGCAGGAGTGGTATATTTAGTATTAAGTGCATTGGCGATGGCGGTGGCTACGTTTATTGAAAACGACTTTGGCACAGAAGCGGCACAAAAGTGGATATACAAAGCGATGTGGTTTGAGGTTTTATTAATGATGTTAGGGGTGTCTGTGGGTTTTAGCGCCTTGAAATATAAGTTATGGCAACGCAAACGCTATTCTGTGTTGCTTTTTCACGCGTCTGTATTGGTGATTATTTTGGGTGCTGGAATTACTCGTATTTGGGGTTTTGAGGGCATGATGGGAATTCGCGAGGGCGCTGAGTCAAACAAATTTATCAGTTCAGAACCTTATTTGTCTGTGCAAATTCAAGATCCCAATGGACAGTCCTATGGCACGCAACAGGAGGTTTTGTTTTCTTCTCTTGGGGCAAATTCATTTGATAAAACGTATCGGGCAAATGGCATTGAAACGAAATTGCATCTTTTAAAATTTGTACCCAATGCGGTTGAAGAAATCGTGGAATCAGATACCGGTAAACCCACGTTAAAATTGGTTTTTTCTTCTGATGGGGGAAGACTTGATGCCTTTATTTCATTGGGTGAAAAGAAAGAAATTGCAGGTATTCCTGTTAATTTCACCCAGCAGTTTCTGCCTGGGCATGTGAATTTCTTCTATCAAGATTCACAGTATTTTATACGAACGGATGCGCAAATGAAAGCCACCCGGATGGCCACGCAAGAAATATTCGAATTTTCAGCCGATACCGGTATGGTGCCTTTACTATTTCGGTCGCTTTACCAATTGGGCGGTGTACAGTTTGTTGTACCCAGCGTGAGCAAGGGCGGGGAGAAAAAGTATGTTTCTTCGGGTTTGAAAATGAATGCCAATTCAGAACATGCCCTGCAATTTGAAATTTCACAAGGAAATTCAAGCAAAACACTTTGGGTAAAAGGGTCCAAAGGACAAGTGGGTGAAACGGTTCCGGTAGATTTTGGTTCTTGGAGGTTTTTGATTTCTTACGGTTCCATTTACAAAGAATTGCCGTTTTCAATTGCGTTGCAAGATTTTGAGATGGAGCGGTATCCCGGCACTAACAGTCCGGCCTCTTTCTCGAGCAAAGTGCAACTTAGAGATCCTAGTGATGCCGTTAGTTTAGATTTCCATATCTATATGAATCATATACTAGATTATGGTGGATATCGATTTTTCCAGTCGTCTTATGACCGGGATGAAGAAGGAACCTACTTAAGTGTGAACCACGATTTTTGGGGAACTTGGATCAGTTATTTGGGTTATTTTTTACTTACCGTTGGTATGATTTGGACCCTATTGGATAAGAATACCCGCTTTTATAGTTTGCGAAAATCAACAAAATTAGGCTTGTGGATTTTGATGTTTTTTGCAAATTCCACTTTGAAAGCCGATGTGGAATTAAAGGCGCAACTTAAAGTTGCCTCCGAATCGCACGCTCAGAAAGTCAGTACGGTACTCGTACAAGATGTTCAAGGACGAATGAAACCAATGCATACCTTCAGTCGGGAAATTATGCGTAAGGTATACGGTAGCGAAAGTTATGAAGGATACAATGCCGATCAGGTGATACTCGGGTTTTGGGGCGCGCGTGATGCTTGGTATGCCGTGCCTATTATTAAGCTAGGCAATGATCCTCGTTTGAAATCATTAGTGCTAAATGAGAATGCCACACATGCATCATTTAGAGATTTTTTTGACGAAAGTGGCGACTATAAATTGGGTACGGTTGTTGACGAATCTTCCCGAAAAAAAGATTCTGAGAAGAATACCTTCGACAAAGCGTTAATTGCACTGGATGAGCGGGTGAGCATTGTAAACCTACTGATGACAGGTGCTTTGTTCAAATGGGTGCCAATAGCAGATGATCCTAATAATACATGGTCGGCAGCGCACCAACACGGGAATAATAGTGAGAAAGTGGTTACGGATTTTTTTGATGCATATTTAATAGCCCTACACGACGGAATTCTGCATAACGACTATGTTAAAGCCGACGTACTCTTGAACGATTTGTATGGCTATCAAATAAAAATGGGTTCCGATTACATCCCTTCCTTAGCGCAACGTAAATGGGAGGTTTTTTTGAATGAAACATTGATATTTAAACGGTTGGCCTTTGTTAATACAATTTTGGGCCTTTGTTTTTTGGGCCTCCTTTTTTGGTACATATTCAAAGAGGGTGTCTCAGGAATTAAATTAAAAAAGCTGTTTCTGGGTATTGCTTTTGCATCGTTTGCGGCACATACACTAGGCTTGGCAGTTCGTTGGTATGTATCCGAACGGGCCCCGTGGAGTAATGGATACGAGTCTATGATTTATATTGCGTGGACAGCCGTATTGGCGGGGTTGATTTTTAATCGCAAATCTGTAGGGGCTTTATCGGCTACTTTTATTTTATCGGGAATTACCTTGTTTATTGCCCATTTGAGTTTTCTAAATCCGGAAATAACCCCTTTAGTACCCGTTTTGAAATCGTATTGGTTAACCATACATGTGTCGTTGGAAGCAGGTTCCTATGGATTTTTATTACTCGGTGGCATAATTGGATATTTGAATTTGCTTTTGTTCTCAGTTGTAAATAAAAACAATGCCCAAAGGGTAAAGTCAACTGTGAACCAATTGACAGTTTTAAGTGAGTTGACCATAACGGGCGGATTGATTATGTTGAGTATTGGTACGTATTTGGGTGGGGTATGGGCGAATGAATCTTGGGGCCGTTATTGGGGTTGGGATGCCAAAGAAACGTGGGCCTTGATTTCAATTTTAGTGTATGCCTTCATTTTACATATGCGACTTATTCCCAAATTGAAAGGGAATTTCGCTTTCAATATTGCCAGTATCGTAGGCTTTGCATCGGTTTTGATGACTTATTATGGGGTGAATTACTATTTATCTGGTTTGCATTCGTATGCGGCGGGCGATCCAGTGCCCATTCCTCATTGGATCTATTGGGCTTTAGCCGGTGTGGTTGTAACGGCCCTATTTGCGCGAAAAGGAAATAAACGAATGGAGAAAATTGTTAATTGTTAATTGTCAATTGTTAATGGTCAATTGTGAATTATGAATGTAAGTTTTGGGTCTGAGGTTTAAACTTTACACCCTAGACCCTAAACTTTACACCCTATACTCTAGACCCTATACTCTAGACCCTAAACTCTAGACCCTAAACTCTAGAGTCTAGACTCTAGACTCAATCAATTACTTATCTATAGAACCTAAAACCCGCTGCATGAAGCTGTTTAAGGCTTCTTTTTTGCTTAACCCATCTTCCATGCTCTTTTGGACTTCTAATGCCCCATAAAGATTGGAAATAAGCTCTCCAATTACATCCAATTCCTCGTCTTTAAGACTTTCAAGTTCCGATAGATGCTCTAAAACCGCAATGGTTTCTTCGATAAAATCGGCGTCTTTTTGCTCAATAAACTCGGTAATGTGTTTGATTACAGGGATCTTCATGATTGTGCGTTTTTAGCCACTAATTCTGCCAAAACTTCCACTTTATTGGTTTGGGTCTGGTCTATCAAGGTTCCATTCTGATATGCCGCGAATGTAGGTAGGTTCGAAACGTTAGCGAGCTTCCGGGATTCTGGATTCTTTTCGGCATCTATAATTACAAACGTCATGCCTTCGTATTCGGTAGACATGCGTTTGAATTTGGGCTTCATGATCCGACAATTGCCGCACCAACCCGCAGAAAATTGAACAATCACTTTTTCGTTTTGTGCAATTACTTCTTGCAAAGTGTCGGTTTCGAGCTCTAATAACATAGCGTTGACTTAGGTTTAGTGTGACTTAAGGTAATCGGCAACTCCGTCGCGGTTGGCATTCATGGCATCTTTGCCCTCTTCCCAGTTGGCCGGACATACTTCGCCTTTTTCTTGTACGTGCGTGAACGCATCGATTAAACGGATGTACTCTTTTACGTTACGTCCTAAAGGCATGTGGTTTACGCTTTCGTGAAAAACACTGCCTTGTTCGTCGATTAAATAAGTAGCGCGGTACGTTACGTTGTCGCCCTCGTAAATAATGGTTTCTAATTCCTCGTTGTACTCAGAAGACTGAATGTCCAAAATGTCCAAAATGCTCGACAAGTTCCGGTTGGAATCCGCCAATATGGGGTAGGTTACGCCTTCGATACCACCGTTGTCTTTTGCGGTATTCAACCATGCAAAATGCACTTCGGGGGTGTCGCAAGAGGCACCAATTACGATGGTGTTACGCTTTTCGAATTCGCCAAGGGCTTCTTGAAATGCGTGTAACTCTGTAGGACATACGAAAGTGAAATCTTTGGGATACCAAAATAACAAAACTTTCTTTTTGTTCTTGGTGGCCTCTTCGAAAATGTTGATTTGATGGGTATCGCCCATCTCAGACATGGCGTTAACGGCGATGTTTGGGAATTTTTTTCCTACAAATGACATATTAGATTTATTATAATGTTTCTCT
>CAMBBZ010000075.1 GCA_945863965.1 Chitinophaga pinensis
GTAGTATCCAATAACATACCACCGGTCATACTGTCTTGAACACGAGTTGAAACATTCGTTACTTCCCATTTAGCCACGATAGGGCTTACGGTTGGTTGATCGTTTGCGGGCTCGTCAGGGGTACACGCAGAGAAGCCTAAGGCTACGACTGCGGCAAATCCGAATAAATATTTTTTCATTTTCGTTTATTTTTCAAGGCGAATATACAATAAAACATTAAATCGGTCTTTAATTAACGATCGGCGTTCGCAAGGTCTAGTCCGTTTAGGAAGGTATTGGCATTGTGCATATGCGCAATTTTTTTCTCTTCCGACATTTTATCGTAGGTCATAACCATCATGCCCAAGCGCGGATTTTGCTGAAAAAACTGTCGGTGTTCATTAATGAAGCGCCAATACAATCCATCCCAAATTTCTTGCCAAGGTTCTTTTTTCTTTGGAAAATCTGACATTTTAGTGATGTAATTAGATCCAGATAAATAAGGTTTGGTGGTAATAATGCCCCCATCGGCAAACTGCGACATTCCATAAATATTAGGAACCATTACCCAATCGTAGGCATCGATGAATAGTTCCATAAACCAGCGGTATACTTCATCGGGATGAAATTCGCACAACAAGAAAAAATTCCCCAAAACCATAAGCCGTTCGATATGATGGGCATAACCGGTTTTAAGCACTTTTTTGATTACCATATCTACCGGCTCGATCCCTGTAGTGCCGTTATAGAAGGATGCGGGTATTTTACGTTTAAAATTCCAGAAGTTCGAGCACCGTTGTTTTCGGCCTTCCCGGTGATAAACAAGACGCATAAATTCGCGCCAACCAATGATTTGTCGGATAAATCCTTCTGTAGAATTTAGTGGGATTTGATGGGCTTCGGCAAATTCGAGCGTGTGTTGAATCACATAATCCGGATTTAGAAGTCCAACATTCATGGCCGGTGTTAGCACGGAATGATACAGAAAGTGTTCCGATGGATTTTTCCCGAAGGAATCTTCATAATCCCCAAAGAGATTGAAGCGTTGCGCAAGGAATTCGTTGAGGGCAATTTTGGCTTCGGAGGTCGTGCTGGGATAAAAATATTGGTTCGATTCAAAATGGCTGAGGGTTCCGAAGGAATGCGGGAAATGGTCGCTTATATGGGATTTAGCCGATTCGAAATCGGCAGTGATGGGTGCTAAGGAGATTTTGGGAAAGGTGTGATTTTTTGGATACGACTTTCGGTTGTCGGAATCGTACGTTAATTTCCCCCCGAGAGGTTTTTGATTTTCGTCTAATAATAGGTTTAAACGTTTGCGCTGGAAGGCATAAAAGTCGGTTTGAAAGTATCGCTTTTTCTGGTCAAAAAATTGATATCCTAAATCTATGGGGGTTAAAAAATTGGGATTGGTGTGCACTTTTAAGTCTGTGGAACTGCCTTTTAATCCCGCTTTTATGTGTCGACTCAACCAATCGTCTTCGGGTTCTACGATATGAATTTCCTTGTACTGAGTACTAAGTTCGGCGATTAATTTTTCTGCATGACATAGCGGCGATTGGGCGTTGATATAGCGCACCGCAATGCCTTTTTCCATCAATATTTCGGCATAGCGCATCATAGAAAGGCGGTGGTAAACAAGTTTGGCCACATGGAAGTGATACTGATTAAAAATCAGGTCGCTTTCTACTAAAACTACATTGGGAACGGCTTCAATAGCGGGGTGCAACTCGAATAACTGATGGGGGAAAACAACGCTTACTTTATTCACTTAATAGAAACAATTCAAATAGAAAAAGTGTTGTATTATCATAAAATTATTATGTGTTTTTTTTAGCGCTTGGTCGACTCTTAAAATAATTAGTTTCAAATTAGATGTAAATTGCGGGATAGAATGAAAAAGTACCTTTTGGGTTTGTGGTTAATGTGCGCAGTAGTGTCGTTGGCTGCACAGGGTGGGAATATGCGTTTTGGCATAGAAGGGCGAATAGCGAATGCCACGGGTATAGGAATTGAAGGCGCGAAAATCGAGGTGCATATTTTGCCCGCTGATAGTGCGAATTTGGTTTCCAATAATACGCGTTTAAGGCAATGGTTAGCCGGAAAAACGGATGAGATTTATGCCACAGAAACCAATAGTGAGGGCCTTTTCACTGGGGTTTTGTCAAGCGAGGTATTTCAAGCCTTACGGGCCAAAGGAATTAGCTTCCGCGATGCGCTGATAATAGTCAAAGCAGACGCAACCGGCTATGAAATGGCGGTGAATTTGGTAAAGCCAGAAATGCAACGCACGGAATCTGGAATGACAATATCCCTTGGTTTAACTACTTTATTACGGGCAGAAGAACGCATGGATGCGGTTGAAATTCGGACCAAAGCCATAGAAATGAAAGGCGATACAGCCGAAATGAACGCAAGTAATTATAAGGTAAATCCCGATGCCAGCGCAGAAGATTTAGTCCGAAAATTGCCAGGCGTAACCCAAAGAAATGGAGAAATAGAAGCACAAGGAGAAAAGGTGGTTCGGGTGCTCGTTGACGGGAAGCCGTATTTCGGGGAAGATCCCAAAGCGGCGTTGAAAAATGTACCTGCCGATGCCATTTCTAAAATACAAGTATACGATGCCCGAACTGCGCAAAGTCAATTTACGGGTTTTGACGATGGGAATACGACCAAAACCATGAATATCATTACCAAAACCGGATTTAAAAACGGACAGTTTGGTAAGTTTTACGGAGGCTTGGGGCGTTCCATTGATGGAACGGGCGATTTAAATAAATATAAAACGGGCGCTAACTATAATAAATTTAACGGCGATCGACGGTTTTCGATTCTCTTACAGTCAAATAACATAAACGAACAGAATTTTGCCTTTGAAGATGTATCCGGTTTCTTTCGAGGCGGCGATTTTGGAAAGCGCGGAATGGGAGATTTTTCCGTTTCTGGAAACGAAGGAATTACCCAGTCTAGTTTGTTTGGTTTGAATTATTCAGATAAATGGGGCAAAAAGTGGGATGTAAGTGGCAGCTATTTTTTCAGTGACGCGAACAATATCAATAGCAGTCAAACCGATCGGGTGTTTATAACTGGAGGTGAAGTTGGAGATTTAGGCTTGCGTTATACCGAAGAGGCCGAACAAAGCAACCAAAGCCAGCAGCATCGATTCAGTTCGCGTTTGGAATGGAATATTGATACCAACGATCGCATTATTATGCAACCCCGATTGACATTTCAAAATACAGCTCAAGATTTGCCCACTCGGGGAACCTCGCAAATAGCCGATTATACCAAGGTTTTAAGTCTCATGAATAACTTGTTTACGAATAAAACCAATTCGTTGAACGGGGCGTTTGAAGTAAATTGGTTGCATGCCTTTGACAAACGAGGTCGTTCTTTGGCCATTGAATTAATTCCCAGTTATAATGCCAGTGCCGGTCTCAGTAGTTTAGACAACCGTCTTTACAGGGCGGTAGATTCGAGTATCCGCCAGCAGGAAACCCGATTGGATCAAGGTGTTTACGCCTTGGCCACCAAAGTGGAATTTACAGAGCCTTTAGATTCATTTAATAGTGTATTGTTTACCTATGAAACCAATTTCAATCAGAACGCCAGCGATCGTTTGAATTATATTCCCAATTTGGATGGTGCGTTTACCCAAATGGATACGTTGTTGTCGAGTCGGTTCGAAAACGGATACAGCCGCCATGCGGGTGGCATGCGCTTCCAACGCATTAAAAAAGGTATTACCTTAATAGCAGGTTTAGATGCACAATTAGCGCGATTAGAAGGAACCCAAACGTTTCCGGTTTCTGATGATTTAAATCGTCGTTTTTTCTCAATTTTGCCTCAGCTTACCTTGCGTAGCGGAACTAAGGGGGCCAATGGAATTCGTGTATTCTACCGCACGTCTAATAACGCGCCGTCGGTAACCCAATTACAAGGGGTCATCAACAATTCCAATCCCTTGCAATTAACCACGGGGAATGCTAATTTGGTTCAAGATTATCAGCACCGGTTATTTTCGAGATATTTTAATATGGACGCAAAATCCGGACGGATGTTTTTTGCTTTTATACGGGGTACCGCATCCATGAATGCGTTAACCACGCTTACCCAAATTGCCAGCTCAGGAGGTGGGGGTATTTTGGTTCCCACAGGAGATTCGGTGTATTTATTGCGACCGGGAACCCAGCTATCTAAGCCTGTCAATATCGATGGCGCATTTACAATTGGTAGTCGTTTGAATTGGTCAAGACCAATTATGAAAGGAAAATTGAATGTCAATGTAGGTATTTCTTTGGATTACCGTGAAACACCTAGCTTAATTCAAATTGATTTTGGTCCTCAGATGCGCAATACCAGTAAGAATCCAGGCCTTACCTTTGATTTGGGATTGGGATCTAACATCAGCGAGCGATTGGATTTTAATTTAACCAGCGCAACGGCTTACAATCAAGTGCTTAATACCTTGCAAAGTAGTTTGAATCAAACCTACTGGATACAGCGAACGGGGTTACAGGTAAATTGGATGCCCGGTGGCAAATGGGTTATTAATTCAGACATCAATCACCAATTATTCACGGGTTTCCAGGCTGATTTTGATCAGAGTATTTATTTATGGAATGCAGGCTTGGGTCGTAAGTTTGGTAAGAATAACGAATGGGACTTTAGGGTGCAGCTGTACGATATATTGAATCAAAACAGAAGTGTTGTGAGAAATGTTAACGAAACGTTTTTTGAGGATGTAAGAACCACGGTTCTAACCCGATATGTTATGGTGCAACTCACCTATAATTTGCGCGCTTTTAAAGGCAAATCAGAGGATCAAGAAAGTAACGATGCCATGCATAAAATGTACTACCAGCGCATGTATAAGCGTTAATATTTAATAACCTTTTAATGAAATGCACCTATTTCAACTGTAGGTAGTTGTTTCGACGTCTTTCTGTACTTAATATTGTGATATTTAATAAAAGAATGTTAAAACTAACGGGTCTTGCGATTTTAATGGTTACGCCATTTTGGGTTTTTGCGAACACGCCCAACGGTCTTCCAATTCAGAAGTCAAAATCGGATGCCGTTTACCAAGCACTGATTAAGAAAGGGCCTAAAACCGGATTTTCAAAATGGGACAACCAAGAGCCTTACGATGTTGCGGCTCCAGGTGAATGGTCTTTTGGGGGAAATTCTGTCATAAGTACCAGTCAGGCACAGTTTTCCAATTGGCAAGGTGGGGGAGAAAACTCCATAGCGATTTCAACGTCGCTCAGTTTAAAGTTGGCTTACACGAGTGATAAGTTAAACTGGGAGTCCAGTTTTGATGCGGGTTATGGTATCATGTTGCAAGGTCGCAATGGAAAATGGTTTAAAAACGACGATAGGGTAGAAATCACTACCAAATTGGGAGTCAGAGCCAATGAAAAATGGTTTTATACGGGATTGGTATCCTTAGGGTCGCAGTTTCAACCTGGATATTACAGTTTAGGTGATATAAAACCTATTTCTGAGTTTATGGCTCCAGGTTATGTAACGGGGTCTTTGGGATTTGATTATAATCCGAGTTCGAAGTTGAGTGTTTTCTTGGGTCCGGCAACCATGAAAAACACGATTGTATTAAATCAAGATTTAGCCAATGAGGGCGCTTATGGGGTGCAAGCGGGTGAGTTTGATTATGTTTCGGGTACTTACATTACGCTAGGGAAGAAGCTTCGTTCGGAGGCGGGCGGTACGGTGCGCGTTGAGTATAATGAACCGCGTATCGTGAAAAATGTGGGATTACAGTCGCGGTTGGTATTGTTCTCGAACTACATCGACAATCCAGGAAATATCGACGTTGATTTTGAGAATACGTTCAACTTGCAAGTCAATGAATTCATTACAACGAATCTTATACTGCATTTTGTTTACGACGATGATATTCAAATCGCATTAGACGAAACGGGCGAACGCACCGGACCTAGATTGCAGTTCAAGCAAGTGTTAGCCGTGGGATTGAATATTAGTATTTAAAATAAAGGTTTCAAAAGCGAAGAATTTTCTTATTCTCACTAAAGTACTTGACCAACACCAATAGGATTAAAACTCTGGAAACGGATTTGGCTTTCTTTGAGCTTCAGTCGTGTAAGGGAATATAATCACAGAAATTTCGTGGGTTAACGGCAGGGCGGAGTTTTTCACACTCAAATTCCAGTCGTTGGAATAGGCTACATAATATTTGTCGTAACGCGCACCGAAATAATAATTAACCGACCAAGCTTGTTGGGCATATGCTTCTGTGTTTTGCGCTCCGAATCCTAATCTGAAGTTATCACGTATTCCATTAATCATTAAAGACCGCGAATGGGATTCTGGCAAAATCAAATAATTAATGGAAGGGATTATTTTAGTTCCTGATTGAGATTCCAAAATTTCATAGCCCGCTTGAATATTAATGTTTAAGGGAATGGTTTGTCCGCCTTCTTGGAAAAACGAGATATCTGGTTGGTTTACGTTGTATGCGGCAACCCCCAGAAATCCTTTTTTCCCGTAAAGAAAAAGACCGGCTGATGCGTGCACGACGTTGCGCGTTAGTTGGGAAGTTGGTTCTTGGGTGGGTATTACAAATCCGGTATTGGCAACATTGATTTGATCCTCCCAAAAAAATTGTTCGGTCCCGAATTTAATGGAGGAAAATTGGGCTGACAATCCGCCGCGCAAAAATAAATTTTTGTTAATTTTTATGTCGTAGGCATAACCCAAATAGGCAGAAAGATGGGCATATTTTGATTTTCCTTCTGACCCTGATAGCAAGTCGGTGGAAAACACACCCGCACTGAAAGCGGCATTGGTGTTTTTAATAGGCGCATCGATTGATATCGTTTGAGAGAATAAACGTTTTCCCAATCCCAACCATTGCGCGCGAGTTCCTGAACTTATGCGGGCACTATGTGCGTCGTTAGTCATACCGGTCCCAATGAGGGCAGGATTGCTAAGGGCTCTTTGAGCAAAGGCTTGCCTAAACTGTAAGTTTTGCGCGTGGCTGTATTGATAGGTAAATCCAAGGATTCCAATCAAAATAAAGATCCTAAGTGAGGTGTTTTTACAAACAATAGTCATCTTGCTGATACAATATTAAGGATATTTTTTTACCGAAGGGTTGATTTCAGAAACCAAATAAAAAATCATGGGGTATTGAGCAAGGAAGGTATTAATTGTTATGTCCATCATGCCCAACTCTAATTGATAAAAACGGGAATTAATTTGTAATATTGTTGTGTTTTAAAAATCTAACTTCCTTGTATACTATGAAGGGTTTCGCTGGTCATAAATTAAGTGGCAAGTTATTAAGCTTGTTACTCATACTCTTATGGACTTTAATGCCTCATGAGTTGAATGCTTCGCCACCGCCTAATTTACCTTTGATTCCTCAAAATCTTCAAAAGAAGATCGGTCCTCGTCGTATCGAACTTACTTGGTCTAAAAATACGGATTCCACTCATTTTTACAATATTTACAGAAAAACGGGTGCTGGGTCATTTGCCCTGATTGATACTAGTTTTGATGGAAGATATACAGATACCAATGCTCAAGCTGGTGTCCAATACGATTATTCCTTAGAGGCTATTGACTCCATTGGTCAGTCTAGTGGGCTAACTGCCTCCATTTCTGGTAAGTCAAATAGAATTTGGTATGTTGCTAAAAATGGTCTAGATAATTTGTTGAATGGGTTTTCTACGCGTCCGTTTGCGAGTGCAGGATATGCACTTCAAAGGTTTCAAAACGGTGACACCGTAATTGTAACGGAGGGCAGATACTTTGAGTCAATCGATATAAGAGGCAAGGGATTTGTCTTGGCATCTGAATTTTTACTCGATGGTGACACCACTCACATCAGTCGAACGATGTTAGATGGAAACAGACAGAACCGGGTACTTAGGGTGGGTGCGAGCACAGGTAATAAAGTATACATTGAGGGCCTGACCATTCAAAATGGATTAGTACCTGGAGACGGTGGCGGGATTTATGGAGAAGGTGAGATTCACATCTCAGATTGCCGATTCGTGAAGAATTTTGCGGATGCTGGAGGTGCCGTATTTATAAATAGCGTGCGTAATGTACACTTCAATCGGAATGCTTTTGAATTCAACCGCGCGTCTAGAGGAAGTTCACTGTATTTGTTCCCAGAAGACGATCAGCGTATTTTCATCAATAATTGTAGATTTAGCAGGGATACAGCAAGTAACAGTGTCATTTTGTGCTATGGTGAATGGCGTAACAACACACTTTTTGAACTTAAAAACAATCTTATCGCAAAGAATCACGGAATTGGCTTAATTGTTCAAGGAGGAACTGTTAATGTAGTTAATACCACTATTGCTGATAACATATACAATGGTTCTCCTATTTTATTTTATGCTCACGGGATTTTGAATGTCTACAACTCATTATTCCATAATAATGGTAAATATTTGCCCATAGATACTACAACCTATCAATTTGTTAGAACGTCTGGGCGATACCCCAAACTCAAATTAAGAAATTCACTTTTTGATACGGGTAGTTATAATGATTCTGGTGTGATTATTGGTAATCCACGTTTTGTAAAAACAAATAGAGATCCAAGCAAGTCTTCAGATTATGCCTTATTGAACTATTCACCTGCCATTGGTGGAGGTTCTGCAAGTTTTTCATCTGGATTTGATATTTTAGGCAATGC
>CAMBBZ010000076.1 GCA_945863965.1 Chitinophaga pinensis
CAAGAGGCGAAGATTTATTATTTAGGTCTTTACCGTCAATACGGTCTCAATTTGGATATCAACGATGCCTTTCTTACTGAAACGGTGATGAAGCGTTTCGGGGAGCAAGAGTTTATTGCTCAAATGAATGACCGTGTTATTTATCGCAAAGCATACGATCAAGCGAAGCAATTAATTTCGCTAAAGGAAATTCCTATTAGCGTTGCTGATTACTTCAAACATGTAAACGAACACAAACATACCCACGGGGAATAATCAAAATCACGTTAACTTTGTTATTATGGATATGGACTACGGAAAAGAATTCAAAAAGTACGCAACCAAGCATTTGGGTCTCAATAGCTTGTACGTTGATAAATACGCTGATATCACGGCTGAGGTATCGGGCATTTATAATTTAACGCCGAATATCATTGAGGAGCGTCAAATGAATGCTGTTTCAATGGATATTTTCTCGCGTTTGATGATGGATCGTATTATCTTTCTTGGGGTTCCCATTTACGATAATGTGGCGAACATCATTATGGGGCAATTGTTGTTTTTAGAATCTACCAACCCTAACCGCGATATCCAAATCTACGTTAACAGTCCAGGTGGTTCCGTTTATGCCGGTTTGGCTATCTACGACACGATGCAGTACATCAGTTCCGATGTGGCTACCATTTGTACGGGTATGGCAGCCAGTATGGGTGCTGTTTTGATGACTGCAGGTGAAAAAGGAAAGCGTACCGCTCTTCCCCACAGCCGCATCATGATACACCAACCTTTGGGTGGTGCACAGGGTCAGGCGAGCGATATCGAAATCACCTATAAAGAGATTTCAAAATTAAAAAAAGAGTTGTACGATATTCTAGCTCATCACTCTGGTCAACCTTACGATAAAATCGAAAAAGACAGCGATCGTGATTATTGGATGACGGCTGAAGAGGCGAAAGAATACGGTTTTATTGATGAGGTTTTAGGTCAGCGTAAACCGAAGTAACCGATGAAAGGGAAAGGACAAACATGTTCGTTTTGCGGTCGCAAAAAGGAAGAAGCCATTATTTTGATTTCCGGCTTAGAGGGGAATATTTGTGAACAATGCACCGAACAAGCGCATAACATCGTTTCTAAAGAATTAGGGGTTGATAAATCTTTACCTAAAAAAGAAGGTAAAAGTATTGAAACCGTTATGGAAACCGACGCCAGCGCCTTACCTACTCCCAATTTCATTAAAGAACACCTCGATCAATATGTAATCGGACAAGACGAAGCGAAGAAATCCTTAGCTATAGCGGTATACAATCATTACAAGCGCATACACAACCGCGACACTTCCGACGAAATAGAAATCGAAAAAAGCAATATTTTATTAGTGGGGGAAACAGGAACGGGCAAAACCCTTTTGGCTAAGTCCCTCGCTAAGTTATTAAATGTTCCCTTCACCATTGCCGATGCAACGGTTTTAACCGAGGCGGGTTACGTGGGAGAAGATGTAGAAAGCATCCTTTCCCGCTTATTGCAAGTGGCCAATTACAAACCCGAATTGGCCGAAAAGGGCATCATTTATATTGACGAAATAGACAAGATTTCACGTAAATCCGACAACCCATCCATCACCCGCGATGTAAGCGGTGAAGGGGTACAACAAGGATTGTTGAAAATATTAGAAGGTACGATCGCCAATGTGGCGCCCGAGGGTGGCCGAAAGCACCCCGACCAAAAATACGTTAAAATCGACACCTCCAACATCCTTTTTATATGTGGCGGAGCATTCGATGGAATCGATAAAATGATTGGTCGCCGTATTCGCAATCAATCTCTTGGCTTCAAGTCTAGAGAAGTTAAAGAAATCAATCCCCACCGTTTACTGAGTCAAATTAACGCGTCTGACCTTAAAACGTATGGTCTTATCCCTGAAATCATAGGACGTATCCCGGTAATAACGGCCCTAGAGCCCTTAGGCAAACCCGAATTACGTCGTATTTTGTTAGAGCCTAAGAATGCGCTGGTAAAGCAGTATCAGAAGTTGTTTTTCTTAGAAGGCGTGGCGTTAACATTAGAAGACGAGGCCTTGGATTTTATAGTAGAATTAGCCCTTCAAAATAAATTAGGCGCCCGCGGTTTACGTGGAGTTTGCGAAATTATCTTGAAGCGTTTTATGTTCGAGATTCCATCTGGAGATAAGAAAACCAAACGTTTACGGATTACCCGTAAAATTGCGGAAGAAGAATGGATGGCGGTTGAGAACTTGAAATACGCAAGTTAAACTTGATGTAAAGTTCATATTGCAATACGTATATTGCGATGTGGAAAAAAACAACCCCACCACCCTTACGGCTTGGACCATGTACGATTGGGCCAATAGTGCTTATTCGTTGAGTATTACCTCTGCGATGTTTCCTGTTTTTTATGGTTTGTACACCCCCGAAACCCTTAATTTCATGGGTTCGGAGTATAAAAACACCGCACTTTTTGCATTCTTTTTATCGGCCGCTTTTTTACTAAATGCCTTGTTCGTGCCATTTTTATCGGGTATATCCGATGCGCGTGGAAATAAAAAAAGCTTTATGCGCTTTTTTATGATTCTAGGGTCTTTTAGCTGTTCAGCCCTCTTCTTTTTTGATGGGACCAATTACCTTTTCGGATTAACCGCGTTTATGATTGCCACCCTTGGATTTGCAGGTAGTTTGGTTTTTTACAATGCGTATTTACCTGAAATTGCCACCTCTGATAGATTTGACAAACTATCGGCTCGGGGATTTACCATGGGGTATATTGGCAGTGTAATTCTCTTAATTTTAAATATTTTATTTCTTCAAAAATCGCATTGGTTTGGAATGAATCCACCCACGGCTACCGAAACACTCCCATTCCGTGTAGGTTTTTTAACTGTAGGCATTTGGTGGTTTTTATGGTCTCTTTGGCCTCTTTATAAACTGCCGGGCGGCACGGTTGCCAAGCCTGGGGTTTCTATATGGAAAGGTTATGATGAACTTCGCGGGGTATTCAAAAACCTTAAGCAGATGAAAGCGGCCAAGGTATTTTTAGCTTCCTTTTTTGTGTATACCATGGGGGTTCAAACCGTTTTATACGTGGCGACCTTATTCGGTCAAAACGAGTTAAAACTAGAATCGGCCGATATGATTAAAACGATTTTGCTTATTCAAATTATAGGCGTTGCTGGGGCTTACTTTTTCGCATGGCTGGCCCGTAAGAAAGGCAATAAAATTTCGATCATTTTGGCCCTTTGCATATGGACCATCGGTTGTTATTTGGCCTATTTTATAGAAGAGAAACAACCCAATCAATTTTTTGGTTTGGCATGTTTAGTCGGCACGGTTATGGGGGGAATTCAAAGTATTTCTAGGGCCACCTATGCCAAATTAATTCCAGGCGATACGGACAATGCTTCTTATTTTTCGTTTTACGAAGTGGCGGAAAAAGTGGCTATTGTTTTGGGGACTTTTGCCTGGGGATTCGTAGATCAACTTACCGGTAGTATGCGAAACGGAATCGTTCTCCTGATGGTTTTCTTTATTATTGGAATCGTTATTATGCTCTTTTTAAAGTCCGACAAGCTCAAACCTATGCCGGCTAACTAAAAGCGTGTAATCAACGCCCAATTAAGCTGATTTAAAAGCGCAGCCTTTCCGTTAAAAGAACTGTTTGATGCGCACCCAATGTTCCATTTTAGATTCTTGCGATGCTAACATCACGGAAGGCATACTTAATACCAATAACCGGTGCGAGTTTTCGCTTAATTGATCAAAATGAGGAGTTTCACGACCCCAAAAAATAATTTTTATTTGATTGGGAACTTGGTCTATATAATTCTTAACGGTCGTACCCAAGGCGTCGGCGTCAAGTATTTCATAGGTTTTCCCCCATTTGGCTTGACTTTTGGTGAGTGCGTTCATGGTATTGGGAATTGTTTCTTGGCGGTAGGGACTTAAACCTGTTTCAGCCACAATATGCAAAACATCAACCTGTGGGATGCTTAATTTCAATCCTTCGGAAATCGCTATGTTTTTATCCGGAATCATAAAAATTCCCTTAGAAAACAAGGATGTTAACAATAACGGATTATCCACAATTAGGTCTTCTTTCCCCATAAACGTGCTTTTGTGTGTATTTTTGGAACAATGAAGTTCGAAATTAAGGTTGAAAACGTAAAAGAAAGCAGAATTTCTCAATTTGATCCTGAAAATATTGGTTTTGGTAAAATCTTCACCGACCACATGTTTGTGGCTGATTTCAAAAACGGGGAATGGACAGACCTACGTATCGTTCCTTACGGGCCGTTTTCGTTGAGTCCAGCTACCAGTGCTATTCATTACGGTCAAGCTATATTTGAAGGATTAAAAGCGTTTGCACGGGCTGAAAGCGAAACAGAAATCACTTTATTCAGACCTTCTGAAAACGCCAAGCGTTTCAACCGCTCTGCAACACGCATGGCCATGCCAGAAGTACCAGAAGCCTTGTTTTTACAAGCTTTAAATGAATTATTGGACTTGGATCGTGGTTGGGTGCCTAGAACTCCAGGCGGCGCGCTTTATATTAGGCCGTATATGTTCGCAACCGATGATTTCATTGGGGTAAAGCCTAGCGAAAATTACCGTTTTGCCATTTTTTGCTGTCCCGTAGGCCCCTATTACAATAAAGCATTACGGGTAAAGGTAGAAGAAGATTACAGCCGGGCGGCTCCAGGCGGCGTTGGTTTTACCAAATGTGCAGGAAATTACGGTGCCGCTTTATATCCAACTGCTTTGGCACAAAAAGAAGGATATGATCAAATTCTATGGACCGATCCCATTGAACATAAATTTGTTGAAGAAACAGGAACGACCAATTTCTTTGCTGTGTTTGACAATGAAATCGTTACGCCCTCCCTCACCCAGACCCTTTTAGCCGGTATCACACGCGATTCGGTGATTACCGCACTCAAACACTTAGGATATTCGCTAACAGAACGTCCCCTAACGGTAAAAGAGTTAATCGATCGTCATGCCGAAATTAAAGAACTATTTATTACGGGTACCGCCGCTACACTTATAAATTTAGACGGATTTGGATTTAGAGGCACGTATTATAGTGTATATGACGAAACCAAAATAGACGCTTCCCAAGAGGTAAAGAAATTCCTCGAAACCTTGAAGCTTGGCCGCGTATCAGACCCCTTCAATTGGGTCGAAATTTTATAGGGCAAATCTTGTTGAAAACTACTACTTTTAATTTCTCTTTTGGGGGAAATTAAAGGTAGTTTTGCCATCCGTAACATTACTTTCAATGAATCGAACTAAATACATCTTTGTTACGGGCGGAGTTACTTCCTCGTTAGGAAAAGGCATTATAGCCGCTTCCCTCGCAAAACTCTTACAAGCAAGAGGATACCGCGCAACCATCCAAAAATTCGACCCCTACATTAACGTAGATCCGGGTACTTTAAATCCATACGAACACGGTGAATGCTATGTAACTGAAGACGGAGCTGAAACCGATTTAGATTTGGGTCATTACGAACGTTTTTTAAATGTTTTCACCAGCCAAGCCAATAACGTAACTACAGGTAGGGTTTATCAAACCGTAATCCAAAACGAACGTAAGGGTGCGTACTTAGGCAAAACCGTTCAAGTAATTCCCCACATAACCGACGAAATCAAACGTCGCATGAAGATTTTGGGCGAAACGGGCGAATACGACATCGTTATTACAGAAATTGGCGGTACCGTAGGTGATATTGAGTCATTGCCGTATGTAGAATCCATGCGTCAATTGATTTGGGAGGAAGGCGAAGGCAACTCTATGGTGGTGCATTTGACCTTAATCCCCTATTTAAAGGCGGCTGGAGAATTAAAAACTAAGCCTACCCAACATTCTGTAAAGAGCCTATTGGAACTTGGGGTACAGCCTGATGTTTTGGTTTGTCGCACCGAACACCCCCTTACAGCCGAAATCAAAAGCAAATTGGCATTGTTTTGTAACGTTCAAGGTAATGCGGTAATCGAAGCGCGTGATTTATCTACCATTTACGAAGTTCCTTTGGCTATGCTCAAGGAAAAGCTCGACAAGGTTGTATTGACCAAATTGAAGTTGAAATCAATTACAGAGCCTGACTTAACCCAATGGAAAGAATTCTTATTCCGAATTGACCATCCGAAAAGTTCGATAAAAGTAGCCCTCGTTGGAAAATATGTGGAATTACCCGATGCCTATAAATCCATTAACGAAGCGTTTATTCATGCCGGCGCGAGTAATGAATGCGAAGTGAACGTTACGTATGTGCACAGCGAATACATCGATGCGGAAAATGTTGCTAAAAAACTGGAAGGATTCGACGGCGTTTTAGTTGCTCCTGGATTTGGTCCGCGAGGCATTGAAGGCAAATTAGAAGCCATAAGATACGTACGTGAAAACAATATCCCTTTCTTCGGAATTTGCTTAGGAATGCAGAGTAGTGTTATAGAATTTGCTAGAAATGTAGTCGGACTCACCGACGCACACAGTTCTGAAATGAACGGCTCTACCCCGCATCCCGTTATCGACTTAATGGAAGCGCAAAAGGAAATCACCGATAAGGGGGGTACCATGCGTTTAGGGTCCTATGATTGTGCAATAGAAAAAGGATCGTTTGCCGCCAAGGCCTATGGCAAAACCAAAATAACCGAACGTCACCGCCACCGCTATGAATTCAACGACGCTTATAAGGCGCAAATTGAAGCGGCGGGTATGAAAATCACTGGTACCAATCCACAAACGGGATTAGCAGAAATTGTTGAAATTCCAGAACATAAATGGTTTGTGGGCGTACAATTTCATCCAGAACTCAAAAGCACCGTTGAAAATCCACATCCTTTATTTGTAGCGTTTATAGCGGCTGCATTAAAATAAGGATTCGTTTATTTTCTTAACCCGTAAAGCTTTCCCCGTAGTTACGAGGAAAGCTTTATTTTTGTCTATGATTTCTAGAAGCCTCCTATTTTTTGCCGCAGTCTTTCTATTGGCCACCGGTTGTAAATCAACTTCCCCCAAAAAAACAAGCGCATCGGAAGAGTCCTTGGGCTTGAATGTATCGGTTGAAGACCCGAATAAAATGGTAATCGAACCCTTGAGTGCGGGACATTTTGAAACGCTGAGGGTTGCCTTTTACAATTTGGAGAACTTGTTCGACACCACCGATGGTCCGAACGACGATGCGGAATACCTTCCGCAATCTCCAAAAAATTGGAATTCCCAAAAGTATCAAAGCAAACTGCGCAATATGGCCCGTGTGATTGATTCGTTGCGGCCTCATATTTTGGGTGTTTGTGAAGTGGAAAATCTGAAAGTTTTGGAAGACCTGAAATTGCATAGTACTTGGTTAAGCTTAACATTCGCCAACATTGTGCACCAAGAATCGCCCGACCAACGTGGCATTGATGTGGCCCTATTCTACACGCCTGAATGGGCATTTTTTGGCACTGAAGGCATTCATTTAAAGGACCACACAGACAAATCGGTGTTTTTGGGTGATCTAATAACGGTTCCGACGGGCAATCCCGACAAACCGACTCGGGGTATTTTACACGCGACTTTCAAACGCTATGATCAAGAATTTACTGTTTTTATAAACCATTGGCCCAGTCGCGGTGGTGGCGAAGTGGCTACGCGTGTATTGCGTTTTAATGCCGCAAATGCGTTAAAAGCCCATTTAAAGGAACATACTGAAATTACGAATTGGGTGGCGATGGGCGATTTTAACGACAATCCCGAAGACAGCAGTTTGCGTTATGTATTGGGTGCTGGAAGCCCCGAAGAATCTGCTGTTAATCTAGCTTACGAACTACGTAAAATGAGACCCGAATTAGGCACCGGATTCTACCGAGGGTCTTGGGATATGTTCGACCAAATTATTATCAGTCGCTCTTTATACCATTTAGGACCGAATGCGCCCATACCAGGTCTCGAAATTTACAAACGCGATTGGCTTTTACAAACTGATACAAAGTATTTAGGTCAGCCCTTGCGCACATTTGGAGGAAAGACGTATTTAAATGGGTATTCGGATCACTTACCCGTTCAGGCTCAATTGTATATTCAAATACCGGTGCTCGACAATCACTAAATATTAAAGCAATTTTGAATAACAAAACCTATTTTTGGATTATACTAGATAATTTAAATTAATGAAAAATAAAAATACGGCCGCCTTGTTGGCCCTTTTCACGGGTGCTATTGGCGGACACCGATTTTATTTAGGACAATACGGCCTGGGCGTTTTGTATTTATTAAGTTGTGTATCCTTAATATTAATACCGGGTTTTTTAGCCCTAATTGGTGGGTTGTGCCTGCTTGATGCTTTGGTATTTATTTTTAGCTCAGATGAATGGTTTCAAAAAAAATACGGCAAAGGTCATGCCCCCATTCAACAGTCGGTTCAAGTTGAAGCAGAAGCGCCTGCATATCGGGGTAAAAACCAATTAACCGAAGCGTATATCGGTATGTTGCAAGATTTAGCCGTTGATGCCGAAGCACTTTTAGAAAAGCTTGATGCAGACAAACCCGTAGAGGCTAAACTTAGTGAATTAGACCAAACAAAAACGTCTAAAAAAGAGCTACTTCGTCTTTTTTTGATGAACGATTTGATGCAAATCACCCGGATGACCGTAGATAACGTGAATCG
>CAMBBZ010000077.1 GCA_945863965.1 Chitinophaga pinensis
TCTAGTTTTAATAGTTGGGATTTTGCTGCCATTTTCCGCCAGCCAAATCAATTTCGACTTGTGGAATTGGAAATAATTCATGTTTACCGGGAACAAATCCGTTAATGGCGTTTTGAGCTTTTCCAGTTCGCACCAAATCGAAAAAACGATTTCCTTCTCCCGAAAGTTCCAAGCGGCGTTCGTTCCAAATATCCTCAAGCAACTGCGTCCCAGAGGAGTTTAACGCAGGCAAACCCGCCCGGTTCCGCACCAAATTCAACTGACTGCGTGACCGTCCTTCATCCGCCGAATTGGCTCGAGCATTTGCCTCCGCCGACATCAACAAAACGTCTGCATAACGAATGGCTTTGTAATTCACTGGGCTGGTCAAATCGTTATCGGGCAGACCTAGTTCACCAATCTTCTTAATGTACTTATTATTGTAAAAACCGGTGTGTCCACCGCCACCTTTCGCATACTTGATGGATCCTGAATTGGATTGCTTGGCTATAAACGCATCGAGGTTTAATATGCTGGCATCTCTGCGCAAATCATTAGCACCAAAGAAATCGTACAGGTTTTGGGTCGGTAAGTTATAGCTATTTCCATCGCCATAAACCGGTCCATTATACTGTCGAATTCCTTGGAAACCAGGTGCCGCATTTCCTTCCAAACAAATCAGACACCCGTAACCACCGCCTTCTGCGCCTGTGTATTCCACATCAAAAACAGTCTCCGTATGACCCTCATTGGCAACAGTAAACAATTTGGTATAATCGCTAATTAAGGCATAAGGACCTTCTGTTATAACGGTATTAAACGTTGCGGCAGATGCGTCAAATTTATTTTGATATAATTGCACTTTTCCCAAAAGAGATAAGGCCGCGCCTTTTGTTGCTCTTCCTTTTTGGGAAGCCGTCCAAGGTAAATTGTCGGCTGCATATTGCAAATCTGCTTCAATTTGCGCATATACCTCTGATTTGGGTGTGCGCGACACACTCTGTACCTCTTTAGCGCCCAAACGTTTGTCTATGATCAGTGGAACATCCCCAAAAAACTTCACCAATTCAGAATAATAAAATGCGCGCAAGAACCGCGCCTGTGCTATAATCTGGTCTTTACCGCTAAAATCGATATTGTCTTTAAATTCCAAAATGTAATTAGCCCTAGAAATACCCGCGTAATTCCATTGAAAGACCAAACGTAACTCGTTGTTTACTGCGTCGTGACTCATTTCGTCGATTTCGTGAAGTCCTTCCGTATCGGATACGCTTTCTCCACCGGCAATGGCATTATCAGACGCTATTTCTCCGATCCAAAACGACATAAACGATCCTTGCAACAAATCGTAAGCCCCCGTTAGGGCCCGCTCATAATCTATGGGTGTTTGGAAATAGTTTTCCGAATCTTGTGTATACAAGGGATTAATATCTAAAAATTTATCACAACCCGAATACAAAATAGAGGTACCCAACAGCGATAAAGCCCAAAGGCTGCGATTAACAAATGTGTTCTTTTTCATAATTAAAATCCAAAATTGAAGCCCAACATAATATTTCTGGCTTGGGGATAAAAGCCGTAATCAACTCCCGCACCCAACGTACCACCGGCAGATCCAATATCAGGATCAAAACCTTGGTATCGTGTAAGTGTCACCAAATTATTGGCCGCCAAATAAAACCGCATGCTGCGCATACCGCGTTGGGTGATCCAACGTGGACTAAATGTATAACCGAGTTGTACATTACGCAAACGCAAGAACGAACCGTCTTCTACATAGAACGAAGAAAATACATTATTGCGAGTGAGGTCAGTCGTTAAGCGCGACTGTTCGTTACTGGTATTAGGACCCGACCAACGGTTAATCGTATAGGCCATTTGGTTGGCATAAGGTTGTTGACGTTCGTAATTACGAATGATTTCCTGTCCAACCGCCGCATACAAATTAGCAGAAATATCGAACCCTTTCCAAGAGGCATTCAATGCCATACCGAAGGTAAAGTCAGGGATTGGAGATCCTAATTTGGTTTTATCGGAATCGTCACTGAAATTGATTTTTCCATCACCGTTTTGGTCTACGTAAATAAAATCACCGGGCTTAGCCCCGTCTTGCTTAACGGCAGCATTGTTAATTTCGGCTTGTGTTTGATAAACGCCTACAATTTCAAAACCGTGAAAATAACCAATGGCATATCCGGCTTGAAAGCGCGTGGCTACATTTCCCCCAACTCCAAAACCAACTCCAGGAATAAAGTCGACCCCCTGAGGGGTTGCGGTCACCTCATTTTGGAGGTAGGTAGCATTGAAATTGCCCCCCAAACGGAACTGATTTTTAAAGGTATGGTTGTAACCCAACTCCAATTCAACCCCTTTATTGTGCACATTTCCGGCATTTATAATTGGAGGATAACTGCCAGGTCCATAAGTTCCTAACAAAGCTGATACTTGTGGTTGGAACAATAAATCGTTGGTGTTTTTAACGAAATAGTTGACCGTTACCTCTAAGCCACGTCCGATAGTTGCATCTAAACCAATGTTCAACTGACGGGTGGTTTCCCATTTCAAATCCGGATTGGCGGCGCGACCTATGGCAACGCCTTGGGTAATAATATCATTGAAGACGTAAACCCCTTCCCCATTCAACAATCCGCGGTAGGCGAAGTTTGCAATTTGATCGTTTCCACTCACCCCGTAGCTTGCACGGAATTTAAGATAACGAACGGCTTTAACATCATAAAAATCTTCTTCTGATAATACCCATGATCCTGAAAGAGTTGGAAACCAACCGTAACGACTGTTAGGACCAAACTTGGAGGAACCATCGCGGCGTAAAATTCCCGAAATAATATATTTATCTTGGTGATTGTATTCGGTTCGGAGAAATGCAGATAACAAGCGCTCCTGAAATTGGAATGAGTTTACTTGATTTAAGTATCCGCCCGGAGCCAAATTCGCTGATATGTCGGCATAATCGAGAGAATTATTAGGGATATTGAAGGCGGTACCGTCTAAACCACTGCCGTTACGACTGAAAACGGAAGCACCTAAGGTGGCTTTTAGGAATTGTTTGGGAAGAATTTCTTTATTGTAATTTAAGAAACTCTCGTAGTTCAAGTCGGTGTAGGTATACCGACCTTCATACACACTGGCGCCTCTTTCGATTAGAACATTAGGGGCAATTTCTACTTTTGTGGGATCTAACTGCTCGTTTAAGGCTGTGTTTTGTGCTTTACCTGGGCCAAACCAAACCAAAGGAGAGAACGACTTATTATCGACCAATGCCACATTGAAATTGAGGCGATTGGTAAAGGTTAACTCGGGCAGGATATCGTATTCTAGTTCCTCTTTTCCAACGAATTTATTCACTACCGACCAGTTGTAGGTATTGTCTATTTGCGCCAAGGGATTTATAATATCGGCCACTTCTTCGAGGTAGGTATACTTCCCATTTTCATCCCGTATTGGATCTGTGGGAAATGCGTTCACGGTATTGTACAAAACCGAACCTATTCCGTTTTCAGGTAAGCCGCTGCGTTGTTCATGCGTATAGAGCATGACGCTATTGAAACGAAGCTTATCCGTCATTTTTGTCTGAAAGTTCACCCGACCGTTTAAACGTTCGAATGCCGCTTTGGGACCACCCACAATTCCTTCTTGCCGGAAATAACTACCGCCCACGGAATACGTAGACAGATCGGTTCCCCCTTGAACAGATAAATTATAATTCCGAATGGGAGCGGTACGGAATACAGAATCTTGCCAGTTAGTGCCCACACCTAGCTGCGTGTTGCGAAAAGGTAAGGGATCTCCACCATTGGCAAACATTTCATTTTTCAATACCGCATATTGAGTGGCGTTCAGCAAATCAAGGCGATTGGCTGTTTGTTGAAATCCTTCGTATCCCGAAAACTCAAAACGCGGGGCCATATTGCGCTTGCCTTTTTTGGTTTCAATAATAATTACCCCGTTAGCCGCACGAACGCCGTAAATACCAGCCGTAGCATCCTTTAGTACGTTGATAGAAGCAATGTCACCGGGATTCAAGGCATTCAACCCTTCTGAATCGTAAACCACACCGTCAACTAAAATAAGAGGATCGTTATCACCAAAGGTGGAAAGTCCGCGAATTCTTATGCTGGAGGATCCACCGGGCGAACCAGAATTGGTAGAAATCGTAACTCCAGACATTTGACCTTGCAGCGCCTGATCCATACGTGGAATGTTCAATTTCTCAAGGGTTTCACCTTTGATTGCCGAATTGGCACCTGTGAATTCTTTTTTCTTAGTTGTTCCGTATCCAACAACGACCACTTCATCGATGCGATCGCTGGTATCGGTATTTTGGGCGTTCAGGCCTACAGTGGCCATGGCGCAAAAAACCAGGACGCTTGACCTTACTGTATTTAAAAAGGGGTAATTTTTATCCATAATGCTTAGTGATGAACTTTTTGTAACTTCAACAATAAGAAAATTTATTTATTGTACAAAACACAACAAGCAAAATGTGACGAAAAGGCAGTTATTTACATACGTTCTTATTAAAATCTAGGAAATAATTAATTTCGCATACGCAACTGCGGCAGCTTATTCTATTAGAACTGCCTGAGCCTCCCGGTATTTATCTTTGGTTAATACTAAATAAAACCACCCCTTCTGGTTAATATCTACGTACTGGGGTCCTTCGTATCCATTCATAAAACTAATTACCTGAATGATGCGACCGTTTAAATCATAAACCTCCACATAGCTGGCATCTAAATTTTCCCCCTCAATAAATACACGTCCCCCACTGGGATTGGGATAAACATTAAAGTTGATATTTTGAAAAACGGAGGCGCCATTTTGGACAATATTTAAACATTCGCTTGTATCTGCACACCCATTCTCTTCCATACGCACCGCATAATCGCCCGGCTCTTTTACCAACAATTCAAACTTGGTTTCATTAGGTATTATTTCAAATGACCTATCGCAACGGAGCCATTGATATTTCGAATACCCCGACTGAGCCTTTACGGTATCTGAAACGGCAGTAAGCGCATTCTCAAATCGAGTAATTTTGGCCTCTATACGAATAACACTATCGCAACCGTAGGCATTCATAATGGTATCAAAATAAATACCCGATTGGTAAATAAAATAACGCCTAGATGGGACTCTGTATCGACGGCATGCTTGCACCTTCAAAACCGTTTCGGAATTGGGCGCCAAAATTAAATCGATTTGAATAATGCTATCACAACCCCGTTTATTGATTATGGTGTCATAGAAAACACCAGATTGCCTCCAGATGTAACGTCCAGACGGACTCAAATAAGAACCGCATGCATAATCTTGGTAAAACGAGCGGGTTACGAGTGTTTTAACGGCATAATTGATGATACTATCGCATCCCAACGCATTGGTTAGCGTATCGGAATACATCCCCGATTGAAAAACCCAACGCCCGCTCCCACTGAGCCTTACTGAGTCGCACAATTCCAAATTAACCTGCTTTAAGGATTGGGGAAGTATATTCACAGAAAATAAAAGCAAACTGTCACATCCAAACCTATTTTTCAACGTATCGGTATAATTCCCAGATCGGGAAACTACTCGTTTTGAAAAGGGCAATACAAACTGATGGCAGGCGGTGGTTTCTATCAGGGTTGTATCCGGACCCACTTGAACCACTAAAGTTAAAAGAGAATCACATCCCACCGAATTAATTAATTTGTCGATAAAAACACCCGAAACAGACGTGCTTTGTTTGCCGCTTGGGAAGGTGTAATTCCCACAACTGCGCACATAAAGGGTGTCGCTGCTGGCCTTTTTTATAATCAAGACAATTTTTAGTGCCGAGTCGCAACCGCGTTTTGAATAAACAGTATCTGCGTAAGTGCCCGATTGAAACCAAGTATTGGTGCGGGAGGGGTTTGTGTAGCGTTCGCACGCATAAACCGTATCAACGGTGGCTATAGCCGATTGATTTAATTTTAATCCGGCAACGTAATTGGAGTTTGTACCGCTTAACTGGAAGTTGTACAGCGTACCCTCATTGTTAAATCCGGACCAATCTGGTATTCGGAAAAATATTGAATTATTACCCAAAGCCGTTCCGTTATTGAACCGATAATAAGCCCTTAAATCTTTTGAAAATCCGCAATAGGAACGCTGATAATTTTGGGAAATTTCAGATGCGCTTAGCGCCCTTGACCATAGTTTTACCTCATCTAACAAACCGCGCCAAGGTCGAGACAAAGAATGCAAATTACCCAGTGTAAGGGGAAGCGTACCCGTGTTTCCTATCGCTGTAGAATCGGTTAAAGAATTAACAAGGGTTCCATTGATAAATACCCGCAACTGATAGCGATCAAAAGTGGCGGCGATATGCGTCCAAGTGTTTTTAGATAAAGTGTTGGCTGCCGTTGTTATTTCGGCCGACGAATCGTCGAAAATACCAAAATAAACTTGTCCGCTGCCACCCGCCGATAGTGCAAAGCCTCTATTCATAGACTCATTATACCTGCAAATAATAATACCATCCTCCGGGTTTGAATTAAAGTCAATAGGGCTAACCCACGCTTCTACCGTTAAGGCGGATCCTGAGAGTTCAGTGCTTTTATCCGCTTTACAACGCACCACATCATTAATACCATCAAAACTAAGGGCATTTTGAACCCGTCTTTGCGCCAACAGCTCATTGGAGCCCCCAAGTATCAAAATTAGCAAGATTAGAAGCCTCATTTTAACTATTATTTTCATGATTTTAAAAGGTGCAATTTAATCAAAAACATCTATTAATAAAAAGGCAGTCACTCAAGGTTGTCGGTTTTCAAGGGTATGCTTTTGCAATATTCGCACCGATTCATTTTTTATTTTTTGCGATTTTCGCACCCCGTACAAGCGGTCCCTCGCTTCTTTGTGGGAAGTCTTCAAGTCCACTATCGGATGCGGATAATCCTGTCCAATAATCACGCCGTTCATTTCTTGCTCCATTTGCGTCTGTGTCCATGGTTCAAGAATAAAGCTGCCCTGCAACGGTCGCAATTCGGGGACCCATTTTTTGATAAAAAAGCCCTGTGGGTCGTGGTCTTGGGCCTGCTTGGTCGGATTGTAAATGCGAACGGTATTAATGCCCGTAATACCGGCTTGCATTTGAATTTGGGGAAAGTGGATACCCGGTTCGAAATCTAGAAAAAGTCCCGACAAATGCTCGGCAGCCCGCTCCCAGCTTTGGTTCATATGATGACAAATGAAACTCACCAACATGGCCCGCATCCGAAAATTGATGTAGCCCGTTTCTATCAAACACCGCATGCATGCATCGACCAACGGAAATCCAGTATGTCCCTCTTTCCAACGCGTATACCGTTCCAACTCCTCGTTATATAATACGTCTTCATAACCGCGATTCACGCTCACAAATTCCATTTCACATTCGCTTTCAAATTTCTGCATGAAATGTTCTCTCCACCGCAGGCGCGATGCAAATTGGCGGAAATTTCGCTTGTGATTGGAATCTTGTGCTTGCACGTATTGAAACTGAAAAACTTCCCGCAAGCTTAAGTTCCCCAGGCTAAATAGGGACTGATACGACTGCAACTGCTTCTCGCCTGTTCGGGCTTAGAAATATGCTGCATGTACAAAGAAACGCGTGTTTGAGTAAAACTCGACAGGTATTGCCAAGCCTTTCTGGAGCCTCCTACTTGCACAATACCGGGCACTATTGGCTTTTCGCCCATGCGCGGCAGCCCGCCTATTTTTTCGATAACATCCGCCGGCGGCGTTAGGAAGGCTTCCCAAGAAATTACGGGTATTACATTCGACATGTAATCGTACCAATAAACATTAAAGTTTTTCCGGTTCGATAGGCCACGTCTGATGCCCGAATAGGGAAATTCCGTCCATGAAATTTGATGCTTATCGAAATAGGATTTCAAGAATCTATCGCGTTTATAGGTTACCTCCAGCCCGACTTCTTCGATGCTAAATACCGCAGTGAGTCCGCAAGAAGCCAAGAAATCAAAACAAGTTTCAGCGGCCATTTCAAAGGCGAAAAAAGGCAAGCCTTTTTGACCAAAGGCAGCCGATATTTCTTGTACCGATTCCCAAATAAACCTCTCGTGACGGGGACTGTAGTGCACCGACTGGAACAATTCAGGTTCGTGTATATACAGAAAAACAGTAGGAATCGGAGACTGGCAGGCATGCAAAAGGGCCTCATGATCGGTCAGGCGCAAATCGCGCTTGAACCAAACTACCTGAAAGTTTTGAGCATCCACTGAAGGAATAACAACCCACGGGCTTTTTAGATTTGAACGCCCTTTAATAACACAATAGAAATATTAAATTGATTTATCCTTCATGTTTAATGGCTAATTTCACGTTTGGATTACGATTTTATTTACCCACCATGAACCAACCTAAACTATTAAATTCCTTAAAGCTACGTGCTGCGCGTAACCAGCGGGCTATAATCCCTATTCAACGGGCATCGGAGCAGGTATTCCACCGTATTCTTGGGAAACACCGGGCCCAAAAGCTGTATGATTCTTGGCAAGGAACCGATATATATACGTTTTTGAACACCTACAAAGCACATTCGCATGTAAA
>CAMBBZ010000078.1 GCA_945863965.1 Chitinophaga pinensis
TTGATTAAATACATTGGAGTTGTAGTTGTTGTGCTTCTATCCAATATTTCCAAAGCCCAGTTAGATTATAACTGGGTTTTTGGAAAAGGAATTGGTTTGAATTTCAGTAAGAAAGATAGTATAAAGTGGTTGCAAAATAGCTCAATTTATCCATCAGATCCTTCAAAACAATATATAGCGAACTGTCATTCTACACAAAATGATTGCAATGGAAATATTCTATTCTACACAAATGGACAGTTCATTTATAATTCAAAAGGTGAAAAGATTATAAATTCTTTACTAGATACGATAAACCCTAAAGCCAATTTTAGTTTTGGCAACCCTTTTAATGAAAACATTTTAACATTAAAACGCCCTAAAACCCTTAATAAATATTTAATTATTTACAGTGATTATATTGAAAGTGGAAGTAAAAATATTATATATTTCACAAAAGAAAATGGCATGAAATATGCCGAAATAGAACATAATCTAAAAGATTCTTCATGGAAAGTCAACTTTAAAGATCGACCATTTGGCCCTCAAATTATACCTAGTTCTAACCTAACGTACTTCAAACATGCAGATAATGAACGAATCTGGGTGTTATTCTCTAAAAATAAAGATACAATTTTATCTTACCTTCTAGATTCAAATGGGTTTGCAGCCAACCCAATAATTAGTGTTGCTAAAACTGTAACCGCCACAGTTGATAAAAACGGTCTTTTACCTGCATTTATCTCAGGGATGATAAAGGCTTCTCATTCTGGTGATTTTCTATGCACAATCGGCAGAGAATGGGTGTATTCTGATAATAAATATTCACCAAAAAACAATCAATTTTATCTGTATAATTTTGATAGAAAAACAGGCAAACTTTCAAATGAAAAACCTTTATTCAAATCTCAATTTCCACCTGGTAAGAAATGGGAATATTCACAAGCTAATACTTTAGAATTTTCACCAAATGATTCCTTTATTTATTTTAGTTTCTCATCAGTAGGCTTAGATGTCAACGATGAAAAATATATTATGTCAATATGGAGATATTCAATACAAAGTGGAGGTATAATTAACATTAAAGAATTAAACAACCAGTTTATCGGGAATCATATTGCATTACAAAATGGCCCAAATGACAAATTGTATATATTGGGCTTTAATAAAATATACTGTTTAGTCAACCCAAATCATTTTCAATATATTTTACAATTGATTGCTGATAGTAGTAATTTAAAAGGACTAAATAATTCTTATCTCCGCGTTGCTCAAAATGCCTACACCCTAAGCAATAGAGCATTTTTGCCCCAAAGACCCGCACTACAAGAGAATTGCATTGACAGTTCGGTATTCCATTTTTCAGGTGATACCCTTGCCTATAAACTCGTTTGGAAGTTCGGAGATGGCGATTCCTTGGTTCAAAAAACTCCTATCCCTTGGACCAAACCCATAAAACACAAATATCCCTTAAGCGGAACCTATCCAGTGGAATTACATGCCTATTTCACCGAATGCAACTTCCATAAAGTGGTTTATGATACCCTAAACGTTAAGCTCAAACCCATTCTAAAACACTATTCTATAACACAAAAACCTTCCTGTTTTAATGATACTTTCAAGTGGAAACTTTCCATTTCTCATGCAGATTCGGCATATGTGTGGGCCAATAATACCCTAATTCTCCGATTGAATTGCTCAAAATTAGATAGTCAGTTCATAACATGGACCTGCAACGACACCAACATTCAACACATTAAATTTGAATTCTTCAATCAATACGGTTGTCGCTTCCATGTTCTTGATACCCTGAAGCCTCAATGGCTTCCTCACCCAAAAAAACTGTGGAATGTCAGTCAACAATCCATCAATGCATTTTTAAATGCCCCCATTGAAGGCTGTTCTCCACTTTCACTCAATTTCGAATATCAAAAAGATTCGATTTCAAAAGCTGACCTTTGGGCATTGAATTTAGACACCCTTCATTTTAATGGCAACAGATTTTCCTTGATTTTACCTGATAGCAACTACCAAAATTATGACCTAAAATTAAAATACTACAACTCTTACGGTTGTTACGACCTTGATAGTTTAAAGGCACGTGTTTTTCCTCCGTTGATTCTTGATATCGACTTCTATACCCCTTCCAACTGTTTAAAAAACAATCAATTTCGACTGGAAAATAAAGCCTACTCCAACACAGACTCGGTGTGGGTTTCATGGGGCGACGGAACTCACTCCTCTTGGAATTCAAATAAAATCAGTCATATTTTCAATGAAATTGGCACATATCCCATTACCATCTTTGCTACCTCCAATTACGGTTGTTCTGATACCGTGAATCAAGAAATATCCATTCATGAACAAGCAAAACCAGATTTTAAGTTCAGTTCTGCTTCATCCTGCTTGAATAACAACAAACTGCTTTTTGAAACAAATAATTCTTCCTACATATTCAATGTTCATTGGGGCGATGGCACTTCCGATTTTAAACTAGGCTCTAGACATACCCACCCTTTCAACACCCCTGGAACCTTTGATGTGCAACTCATTATTCAAACGCCTTTTAATTGTATCGACACATTTTACCATCAGATAATCATACTTCAACCTTCAATAAATCGTTGGATCAACACCACAGACCAACCGTGCATCGGTGATACACTTTCATTTACCAATGCCTCGGAATTCCCCAGTCAACAGGAAAAACTGGGAAGTGTCTTTTACTTATTTAACAAAAATCAATGGATCGATTCTTTTCCCTCGAATAAGGCAATTTGGAAAACGGCTGCTCATAATGCGGCCAATTGGAATTATTTATTTGTGCTAAAATCACCCAACGGTTGTTTGGACTCCTTTACTGCCTCAGGATACACCCATGCACCCACTCCTGTAGATTATAAAGTAGAAAATATCTGTCCAGAAAATCCCTTAAAAATTCAATCCTCTTGGGCAGGATCATTGCAATTCATGAACCTTAATATTCCAAGTATTTCCTTCCAAAAACAAGTACCAAATCCCGGAAATACCTGGGTATCTAAACCCCATTTCTTAAGCGCTGGGATCTACCCAATTTTTATAAAAACCCAAAATGAATTCGGTTGTGTAAAACACGATTCCATCTCCGTTGTTGTTCATCCTTCACCCGTAGCAAAATTTGGATATGAAGAGCTGTCTTACAATCCGGAGGGGAGTCAACTTCAGCTGCTTGATAGTTCCACCAATGCGGTATCTTGGCGATGGAACATCGCGAATCAAGAATTCCCGCAAATCCCAAATCCACTAACGCTAATTCCGGCAAATGAAAATATTTGCATTCTATTGAGCGTTGAAAGTGAATTTGACTGTTTGGATTCCACGCAAAAATATATATTCATTGAGCATCCCATTCAGTTCAGTTTTCCAACAGCCATCACGGTTAACAAAGATGGCCTAAACGAATATTTCATGACCTACGAAAGTGCTTGGATCAAAGAAATAGACGTTAAGATTTACAACCGTTGGGGTGAACTGATATTCATATCCAAAGACCCGAATTTTAAATGGAATTCACCCAATCTAGAAGTTTTCACTTACCTCGTTAAAATTAAAGACATTAACAATAAAAAACATTACCATAAAGGAACTTGTCACGTTTTAAAATAATAATCTATGAAAAAAATATTACCACTGCTACTTTTATTTTTGGGCTTCCAAAGCATTAAAGCCAACCATATTGCCGGCTGCGAGATTACCTACGCCTATATGGGCAACCAAAAATATGTGGTCTATATTGATATTCTCAGAGACTGCCGGGCAGCAGCAATAACAAGTACAACTTTTACGTATTACCATCGATTTCAAAACAGTTCAGGGGGCTCTCAGCAATATGTACCCACAACGAAACCCAAATTGATTACTATTTCTGAAGTATCCAATCTTTGTAAAGGAGGGATTCCTTTCTGCTCGAAAGTCAATACCTCCGGACAAGGTTTCGGTTTAGAAAAACACCGTTATACCGATACCATAGACTTGACTAATGCTACCATTACCGGACATATCAATGCCGGACGGTGTATTTTCACTCCTTACATTGTGGTTAATCAAGGGAGACCCAACCAAAGCACGACCGAATCTATCTTTAATGCTGAGCTCAGTCTTTGCCGATTATCTTCCCCCAAAATGGCCCATAATAATTCGGGTGATTACATATCTAAACCCATGAATAAACTTCAATGTAATATTGGAAATTACATGAGCTACGGAGTCAATGACCCCGATGATGATTCTATTTCTTATGTATGGGTCAAACCGCGAACTACAGGTTACGGGATTTATATGAATTATACCTCACCGCTTGCAGAGAATTACCCTATTACGTGTTATTGTGCGCCTCCATCCGCAACGAATATAAAATGCACACCCAAACCTGAAGAATTTATTCCAAAAGGAATTTACCTGAATAAATGGACCGGCGAGGTCATTTTAACTCCCACCAACTGCTCTGGATTATTCCCCATGGTAGTTGAAGCCCGTCAATACCGTAAAGATTCACTCAATATTTACCGTTACATGGGTTGTACGCGAAGAGATTTAGATGTTTGGACCACCAATCTTACCACCAACAATTCCAGCGCTTATAATTTAGCGCCCATGGTAAGCTCCGAGAAAAACAAACACATTTGTGCTACCCGTTCCCTATCCTTTAATTTTAGCATTAAAGACAGCACCTGGAGTGGTTACCAAAGCAATCCTGATACCCTTGATATCAAGTGGTTGAACATACCCAAGGGCGCCACGCTTACGGAAACCAAAAAGGCCGTAAATCACTATGAATACGCCTTCAGTTGGACGCCAACCCCTAAAGATGCGCGAGGCCATATTTACCCCATCCATGTACAAGTGAAAGACAATCGCTGCGCTGCACCCTTAATAACCGACCGCACCTTCTCGATTTTTGTTGACGGGGGTTGCTGCGACACGTTTAACCTAAAAAACCTCAAACAAAGCGGAACCGGTTCTTATAAAATTGGCGATTCTGTAGCCATCCAAACCGATACCCTCAAAGGATATGCTAAAGTAAAGTTTCAATGGCAAGCGCGCAGTAAACATGTCGATTTTGGAAATGTACGCGAAGCGAAACCCTACAAAGGGGTTAATACGGCGAAATTGGAAGTAGACAGCATTCAATTTTATCATGAGAAAATGAACTTCAGGTTATTGGCCTCTACCGACATTTGTGCCGATACCTCCAATGACGTTACCCTGCAACTAGCCGATACCTGCTTCTATGTGCATATCGATACGGTTATTGTTCACGACTCCATTTTTCATCATTTCTTCGACACTACAGTTATCACCAGATGGGATACGGGCTATGTTCAGGTGTACGATACCATTACCACAAAATATTATGACACGATTTGGGTGAAAGTCAATTACTACGACACCACCCGCGTTAATGTTTATGTTTATGATACCACGTTTATAACGGTTCAAGACACCCTGCATTTTAGCATTCCTTTGTCTGGAAGTTCACCTTTGATCCTATCCAATATTGAAATTTATCCCAATCCTACCTCAGACAAACTCCAAATTAAAATCGGCAATTACCTAGATTTCCTGAGCTATGGGTTAGAGGTCAGAGATGTTGGAGGGAAACTCTTAGAGTCGACTACCATTAATAATCCAATAATTACTTTTGACATACTCAAATGGAATGTGAGTTCAGGGTTGTATTATTTACGCGTCAAAGATCCTAAGAATAAGGTTATTGTTGTGAAGAAGATTGTAATTGATATAGAGTAAGGGTTAGAAATTGCGGCTTAAATCCTACCACTGGCCAAAAAACAGCCCGTTACCTTATCTTTGTTGTTGATGAGGAAACTCTACATCATAGCAGGTTGTAACGGTGCGGGAAAAACGACTGCCTCCTATATCATTCTGCCCGAAATTCTTGACTGTAAAGAATTTGTAAATGCTGATGAGATAGCTAAAGGTATTTCACCGTTTCAGCCGGAAAAAGTTGGGATTGAAGCAGGAAGATTGATGCTCAAAAGGATAAATAAGATGTTAGAATCAGGTGAAAACTTTGCCTTTGAAACCACTCTTTCAACTAAGAGCTATATACAATTTATTAAAAAAGCAAGGCTACTAGATTATCAAGTGACTTGTTTGTTTTTTTGGCTTGATTCCGAAGAATTGGCTATTTCAAGAGTTGAAACTAGAGTAAAAGAAGGCGGTCACCACATTCCCGAAGATGTAATTAGAAGACGTTATAAACGTGGTCTAAAGAATTTTTTTAACTTATTTCTTGACAAAGTTGACAACTGGTTATTTATTAATAACTCAGGAGATGCCTATGAAGTTATAGCAGAAGGCGCATTGAATGATGAAACTATTAACAATATTGAACAATGGGAGCTATTAAAAAGGAACTATTATGAGAACTAAAAATCAATTTAAAGAAGAAAGGGATAGAATTGTCAAAGGGCTAGAGGAAACTTACAGAAGGCTAGTCGAATACAAAAAGCTAAAGAAAAGCCCAATGATCGTCATGAGGAACGGGAAAATTGTGGCGGTTGATCCTAACGAAATAATACCTACAACTTCGTATAAAAGAAATATTGACTAAGTAAATGGAATACTTGGTATGGCACTGTGACAAAAAGCTTTAATGGATAGTTGAGAATTAATGGCCGGTATTTTCTTTTATAGTCGAAAATTCCCTCCATTACGAAGCTTCCACTTCCGCTAAACCCACCAACACCCAATCTTCCGGCGACCAACCCGCCACTTCTCGACCTACCGCCGCTGCCATTACCACCGCACCGTCGACCTCCGCCACCATCATCCGCGATTTCTCATACGGATTCCACTTTTCGTTCGTGACCAAATCGCTCAGCTTCTGCGTGCCACCGCTCTTCAATGGCATGCGATCTCCCTGTTGAAATGCCCGCACCACCACTAATTTTCCTGAATATTTCTGGGGAAGCCTTCCTAACACCACTCCCTCTCCTTTCCAATCCTGCCCCCGGCACCATCGGAACCGATATCCCCCAAAATCAAAATCCAGTTCTACATCGCTTAAAATACCCTCCCACGCCAAGGCCTCTGTTAATTCCTTATGCACATACCAAAATCCGCCTCTGGAAGCCACCAAAACATATCCCAAACCCGAGGCAAATCGCGCCCCCACCCGAACCTCGCCTTCTTGAACATGTTGCCATGTATCGCGCGAAAATCCCAAACGCTGAAAGACCTGCTTCCATGCCAACTCCAAACCCCGTATATCGGCTCTTTGAAATACCCAATAACCCCGATCCAATTCATTCCAGTGCCACCGCAAATTCCAAACGCTTTCTTGCTCTTTCCACTGCCCTTGAAACGCGTCCGACACCTTCAAAAAAGAGTGCATCTGTTCTTCGGCATCAGGCATCATCCCAATAATGCCATGCCTGATTTTATTGCGCAAATAATCCGTTTTGGCATTGCTCGAATCTTCCCGCCACGAACGTCCCGCTTCTACTAAAAACGCATGTATTTGGGAAGGCAAAATCCCCAACATGGGCCTGATAACCGAACCGCTCTCCGGCAGGATACCGCGAAACGCCGTATCGGTTTGATTCCGCCACAAATAGATAAAAAAATGTTCCAACTGATCGCCGGCGTGATGCGCCACCGCCGTATAAGCGAGATTCCGGCGTGATAAAATTCCCCCGAAAAAATCATAACGCACGCGCCGCGCCCACATTTGCGTGGATTCACCAGGGGCGCTGGTTTCAGGATTGGCTCTGTGCACATGGCAGATTATGTGGTGATTATTGCAAATCTTTTTCACAAAATCTTCGTCGCCATCGCTTTCCGAACCCCGCAACCCATAATTGATATGCGCCACTTCAAATTCATATCCCAACTCCATAAAGGCATAAAACAGCGCCGCCGAATCGCGGCCACCGCTCACGGCCAACAACACACGCTGTCGATGCAAGTTCCAAGCTCGACGATTGACTTCTGCTTTAATGGAATTTAACATGTAATTTGCGACGCAAATCGAATGCGCCTTCCTTTTATGTTTCACAAAGGTCTATATTTTTATGCAAGCCTCGCATTTTCTATGCTCCTTATCGGCGTATCGACAGGGCAACCCATTAATTTAAGGGCCAAAAGCATGAAATCGCTCGATTTCGGCGATC
>CAMBBZ010000079.1 GCA_945863965.1 Chitinophaga pinensis
AATTGTATAAGTTGTGGATAAATAGTTGTATCTTTGCGCCGCAATAGTTTGCGAGTGGGAACAATTTTTGTTCGAATCACCCTGATTCCAACGCCCTAATTTCTACTTTAAACGCGTTGCCGATTTATCATATTAATGAGCAATTTTAACGACTTGGGATTAAGCCCCCAAATGCTGGCCACTGTCGAAGTACAGGGTTACAGCACCCCCACGCCTATTCAAGAGGCTGCAATTCCTGCTATTTTAAGCGGAAGAGATCTGTTTGCAACTGCACCTACCGGTACCGGTAAAACAGCTGCATTTGCGATTCCCATTCTTCAAAAGATTATGGAGAATCCTTCTAAAAACATCAACACGTTGGTGTTGGCACCTACTCGGGAATTGGCACACCAAATTTCCGACAACTTCAAGAAATACGCGGCAAACACGCCACTTCGTATTACCTTGATCTACGGAGGTGTTCCTCAGTTCCGCCAGGTTGATAGCCTAAAGCGCGGTACACAAATCGTAATCGCTACCCCCGGTCGTTTACTCGACTTAATGGAGCAAGGTTATGTAAACCTTAAAGACGTTGAACATTTTGTTCTCGACGAATGTGATCGTATGCTCGATATGGGTTTCATCAGCGATATTCGCGATATTGGAGCCAAATTAGAATCGTTGAGCAAACAAACCATGTTGTTCTCGGCAACCGCTTCAAAAGAAATTCGTGTGTTATCCGAAGAACTTTTGAACGATCCACAACGCATTGATATCGTTCCAACCGAAGAGCAAAAACCTAAAATTGCACAATGGCTTTTTGCCGTTGGACAGAAAAACAAAGAAGCGCTTTTGGTCGATTTATTACAAGATCCAGATATTGATGCCATGCTCGTTTTTTCACGCACCAAACACGGTGCCGACAAATTGGTAAGCCTGCTTCGCGATGCGGATATTAGCGCCTGTGCCATTCACGGCGATAAATCACAACGCGATCGTACCCGTAACCTCGATAATTTCAAAATAGGACGCGACCGTGTTCTAGTAGCAACCGATGTTGCCGCTCGTGGGGTCGATATTCCAACCTTGAATTATGTGTTAAACTTCGATATGGCTGAAGATCCCGAAACCCATACCCACCGCATCGGTCGTACCGGTCGTGCTGGTAAGGAAGGTCTTGCAATCTCTTTCTGTAGCCCACATGAAGTGAAGCATGTTCACGCCATTCAAAAAGAATTCGGCAAAGACATCTTGGTAGAAATGGAGCACGAATTCCGTATCGAATTGCCCGAAAGACACAGCGGTAGCAGCCGTAAAACACAAGGTAATTCACGTGGAAATTCATCGTACGGTCGCAATCAAGGATTCCATAAGTCAGGTGGTGATTCACGCGGAAGAAGCGACTCAAGAAGAAGCGACGCGCCAAGTGGCGAACGCCGCAGCTCCGGTGGTGAATTCAGAGGCGAACGCAGCCGTGATAACGCCCCTAGCGGTGACAGACCTGCACAATTTTCTGACCGTCCTCAAAGAAGCGGTGATTCACGTTCCTCAGGTGGTGAATTCCGCGGTCCACGTACAGGCGGCGATTCACGTCCCTCAGGTGGATTCAGAGGTGCACGCAGCGGTGGCGGCGATTCACGCCCTTCAGGCGGATTCAGAGGTGCTCGCAGCGGTGGCGATTCACGCCCTTCAGGTGGTGAATTCCGAGGCCCACGCACCGGTGGCGATTCACGCCCCTCAGGCGGTGACTCTCGCGCACCACGCAGCAGCAGCGATTCACGCCCTTCAGGCGAGTCTCGTGAAAACCGCAGCAGCGAACCCCGCCGTAAGGTAATCCGTTAATTTACATCGGCTGTTCTAAACAGCCGATACCCAACGCGCACCCATGGTGCCGTTTCACATAATCAAAACAAGCCGACACTTTTACTAGGTCGGCTTTTTTTATGCCTTTATTCTTACATTTGTTTAATGAAAAAATGGCTCCTTTCCCTGTTCTTATTCTTTTGCGCTGCCCAAATTCAGGCCCAAATTAACACCGACAGGCCTTCGCTATCCGACAATTCTTATGTTTTGCCCCTTGGAGCATTCCAAAATGAGAATGGTTTTCAGATAAATTTCATTCAAAATAATACCCAGCCTAATAACCCAACGCGCTACACCGGACTTTTGCCTTTTTCTTCGTTTCGTTTGGGAATCCACAAAAAATTTGAACTCAGATTGGCCACAGCGCTTTTGAGAGACCCCCAAAATAGCCAAGCTCAGTACGGTATATCAGATTTAGAGCTGGGATTTAAACTTCAAATCAAGGACAATGTGGCTTGGATCAGCCATTTAGGAATCCCGAACGGTACAGAAGGCCATTCATTAGGTACACAATACTTCACCAATAAAATATCGGCGACTTTACCAATCGAAAACACATCGATTAAAACCAATATGGGCGTGACCCTTTTTAATAATCCCGTTACCGGAAAATCGCAAAGAAATTGGCTCGCAACAGTTGCCTTAGGTCATAACATCAACCCCAATACCTACGTTTTTATAGAAGCATTCCTCAAATACCAAGCGAGTGGATTGGCAGCAAATCTCACAATATTTAAAGCACCCGGTGTTGATTTCGGCTTCGCCCATAAACTAAGTCCCAATACCCAAATCGATTTTAGTTACGGATATATAAAAAACCAACCCTTTTTAAACGTTGGCTTTAGTTGGGGGGCCTTTAAACGCCAATTTAGAACAACTGGCACACCCGAATTTTAAAGAAATTGAATTATTCGGTTTTTAATCCCAAAACCGTGCTGCAAATCAAGCAATTTTCCTCTTTATGCCCACGGGCAGGACAAAATTCGCGGCCGTAAAAGATGATTTGTAAGTGTAATTTATTCCATATTTCTTTGGGATACAACCGCTTTAGATCTTTCTCCGTTTGCTCCACATTCTTTCCATTCGTGAGCTTCCAACGTTGTGCCAAACGGTGTATATGCGTATCAACTGGAAATGCCGGCACGCCAAAAGCCTGACTCATTACCACGCTCGCCGTTTTATGTCCAACCCCCGGTAAGGCCTCCAACGCCTCGAAAGTCTGTGGCACCTCTCCCCCATGCTGCTCCAATAAAATAACACTCAAACCGTGTATGGCCTTACTTTTAAACGGACTCAAGCCACAAGGTTTTATAAATTCTCGGATTTCCTCAATGCTTAAGGTCACCATATCTTGAGGTGTTCGGGCACGCTCAAATAAAGCCGGCGTGATTTTATTCACCCGCTCATCCGTGCATTGCGCACTCAATAAAACCGCAATTAGCAAGGTATACGCATCGGTATGATCCAATGGAACCGGCGTTTCAGGATATAACCGCTCCAACGTTTCACCAATAAAAGCCACCCGCTCTTTCTTATTCATAAGGACTAATTTACTAAAACAAATCCAACAATTCTTCTGAAGTTACACCCTTAAACGCCCCTTGCAACATCGACATTCGCAAAGGCTTTCCTATCAGGCTCCTGCAAGCCTCCTCGAAGCCAAAAACTCCGTTTATATCGACCAATTTCAATTCTTCAATCGCATCTTGATGCACGCGCATTTCCAATTGAAACGACCCCTCAGACCAATTCAATACACGCTTGTGCGTGTACCGAGGGCTGTACCCTAAAATCCAAGATTCTTGACTAAATTTCTCTTGGGAAATAGACGCACATTTGCGTTGTTCCTCGGCATTCAAATCAGCAAAACGAACACCGTATAAAGACTCAAAACCTATCAATAGTTGTTTTATAAAACTTTCAGTTGTTCCCAAATCGTGGCATTCTCTAATATTGGTAACGGCGCTTCTGTTGCTCGGCACGGATTTACCTTCGTAAACACCCCCGCTGTGAATGGCTTCCCCCAAAGAAATTAAGTTGGCATCGTATAATAAGGTTCCATGGTGTAAGCCTTTCATGCCCTTTTGATAGATATGTTGGGCGTTGCCGCTAATTTTAATGTTATTGAGCAGTAAATCATCGCGTTGGCTGTAAGTAGTTTCGATGCCTAATGACCGCAAAACAGTCCTTACAGGCTCCAAATACCGCTTGTAATCGACCGCCCGCTCCATACCCTCGGTTAGCTTTTTAACAAAGGTAAAATTGATATTCCCTAAATCGTGAAACACCGTGCCTCCACCCGAAAGTCGGCGGGCAATCCGGATTTTATTTTGGTGACAGAACCTATAATTAGCTTCACCACAGGCGTTCTGATGCTTCCCACAAACAACGGCGTCGTGGCTGCGCCAAATCATCAATACATCGCCGTCGTACTCATGCAGAAAATACGCTTCGGCGGCCAAATGCTGGTAAACATCGAAGTGTTCGGAATAGACTAAACGCATTTTAAGGACTTAATCCAAACTAAACGTTTTACGTCGCAACTCAAAGTTTTGTCCCAAATACACTTTTCGCACCATTTCGTCTTCTGCCAATTCTTCAGCGGTTCCTTGTTTCAATAACTTTCCTTCAAACAGTAAATACGCGCGATCGGTAATGCTCAGTGTTTCTTGAACGTTGTGATCGGTGATCAAAATCCCGATATTTTTGGACTTCAATTTATAAATAATGGACTGAATATCTTCTACCGCTATGGGATCTACACCCGCGAAGGGTTCATCTAATAAAATAAAATGCGGATCTGTGGCAAGTGCCCTGGCTATTTCCGTACGCCGGCGTTCACCGCCACTTAATACTTTACCCAAATTTTTGCGTACACGACCCAAGCTGAATTCATCTATTAAGCGTTCCAATTTCTCTTTTTGATCCTTAACCGATAATTGGGTCATTTCTAAAATGGCCTTAATATTGTCTTCCACCGATAAGTCGCGAAAGACCGATGCCTCTTGGGGCAAATAACCCAATCCTTTGCGCGCCCGTTTGTACATGGGCAAGTGCGTAATGGGTTCGTCTTCTAAGTAAATAGTACCCTGATCGGGTTGTACCAAACCCACAAACATATAAAAAGTGGTGGTTTTTCCCGCTCCGTTAGGGCCTAACAGACCTACGATTTCGCCGGTATTCACGGAAACCGACACTTCATCTACGACGCGTTTGGAACCGTATTGCTTGACCAACGCGTTGGATTTCAACAGCATGTTGCAAAGATAAACGTAAAACCCCGCAATGGCTTGATTTCCCAACGAATTAATACTACCTTTGTACTAGGCGGTACGGTCAGCTCCCTGTCAACTCCCCCAGGTCTGGAAGGAAGCAAGGGCAGCAGGTTGTAGCGGCGCGATACCGCCTTTTTTTATACCCAAAAATTCACCAATTCCTTTACCGTTTTTCCTTCGGCTTCGGCCTTGAAATTCAATACAACCCTATGGCCTAATACCCAATGGGCAACGGCTCTCACGTCTTCTATATCTACAGAAAACTTACCGCGCATTAAGGCATGACATTTAGCCCCAAGTATTAAATTCTGTCCGGCTCTGGGTCCAGCTCCGTAGGCTACATACCGTTTGGTTTCTGCATCGGCCAATTCCGAACTCGGACGGGTTTTATGAACCAATTTAACCACATAATCGAACACCGCATCGGTAACCGGTACATCGCGCACTACACGTTGAAACAAGCGTATATCTGCAGCCGTTAATACCGGCTTTGGCGTATAGTTAACAGCCCCAGTTGTTTGCTTTAATACCATTAGTTCCTGCTCGAACGAGGGATAATCTACCCAAATTTGATACATAAAACGATCCAATTGCGCTTCTGGCAATGGATAGGTACCTTCTTGCTCAATCGGATTTTGTGTGGCTAACACGAAAAAAGGATCCGCCAATGGTCTGTTTTGACCTGCCGCGGTAACCTGTCTTTCCTGCATCGCTTCAAGCAACGCACTTTGTGTTTTAGGCGGCGTACGATTGATCTCATCCGCCAACAGTAAATTCGTAAAAATTGGACCCGGTATAAATTTAAATTGTCGACTTTCATCGATAATTTCCGACCCAATTATATCGCTAGGCATTAAATCGGGCGTAAACTGCACCCGGTTAAAATCTAAATCTAAACACTGCGCCAAACTCTTCACCAATAGGGTCTTGGCTAATCCAGGCACCCCAATCATGAGAATATGTCCGTGCGAAAACAACCCATTGATCAAGGCATCAACCACTTCTTCTTGTCCCACTATTACCTTGCCAAGCTCTTGCTTCAAGGCCTTAATACGGCCGCTAAATTGTTCGGCTCCGTTAATAATTTCTTGATCAGTCATGATTCCAACGAGCTATATTATCGCATTCAATGCCCCTTGGCATTACCCTGATAAACGTTTTTTCCCTGAACTTAGTAACCCAAGCATCTAAGGCTTTTTGCTTTTTACGACTCTCCGCTTCCATTTGAATGCGGCTGTAATCTTGAATTAAATTTGCCCGATGCGGCGCCACAAACTTTTGCAAATACAAAATCCGATACAAACTTCTTCCGTCTGGAGTCGTTGTAATGTCAGGCGCAGAAATCTCGCCTTCCTTTAATTTATCTATAACCTGCTTTATATCTGATGGCAAACCCTCAAAAAGGTTCTTTTGCAATCCCGTGTTTTGATCTACCAAAAATCCGCAATAGCCCCGATTTCCTAACTTCTCAGAAGAATATTGTTTTACCGCCGCACACCAATCCAATTCCTTAGTTTGTAACATTTGGTAAATACTATCGGCTTTTTTTGATGCCTTATTATAATCCTCTGACGTATTTTCAGGTCTAATCAGAATATGAGCCGCTAATATCCGTTCGCCTTTTCGTTTTTTCAATTTCATGATGTGATACCCAAATTCGGTTTTAAACACCTCCGAAACGCTATCCTCTTTCAACTTGAACGCCATCCTCTCAAAGGCACCAACCATATCACCCCGGCCAAATTCGGGCAACATACCACCCGTAGTTTTAGAACCCGGATCCATGGAATAGGCCCTTGCCAATTTCTCGAACGACTCCCCTTTTTGAATACGTCGTTTCAGTTCCAATAGCTGATCCTGAGCAAAATCTTCCGAAATCTTCGAAATCGGCAATTCTATTAATAACTGAGCTACCTCAACCTCGGTAGGGATAACAGGCAAACTGTCTTCGTCGATTTCCTTATAATAGGTTTGAACCTCTTGCGGACTTACCCGCGCGGCACCCGTGATAATCGACTCCATTTGCTGAGATAAGAGTTGCTCGCGCATTTTGGGACGTATTTCATCCTTAAACTCAGGAATCGTCTTACCCAAATACCGCTCCAATTCTTGAATTGATCCGGCTTGGCGCTGGAAATTCCGAATTCGATTGTCTATTTCAGACTCTACCCGATCGTCTTCCAACGGCAAACTATCCAACTCCGCCTGACTTAGCAACAACTTGCGTATGATTAATTGCTCTAACACATAACAATACATCTGTTGCGAGTCGGGCAACGCTTGCCCTCTAGCCAATTGGACCTTCTCCGTTTCAAAATCGCTATACAGAATTATCTGCTCTCCTACCACGGCCACGATACCATCGGCATATTGAGGAGGCAAAGCTACCCCAGACATTTGCGGTTGTGCTACGAGCTTCCCAAAAGAGAAAATTGCAATTAGTGCAACTAATTGCAACCTCATTTTTTGCATTTTATTTAACATTCAATTTGGCTTTAAACGCATCAACAGACTCCGTATTGATGTTTACTGGATAGCGCGACTCTAAGTCTGAAATCCAACGTTGCTCCAATATTTCTTGATATTTAGACGCTACCGGACCTCGTGTTTCTTCCAAAGCCTTAGGACCCGTAGGCAAATAATCGTA
>CAMBBZ010000080.1 GCA_945863965.1 Chitinophaga pinensis
ATTCCTCGTAAACCAGGAATGACGCGTGAAGAATTAATCGGAATAAATGCCGGTATCGTTAAAATGGTAATGGAAAACTGTTTGGTACATTCTCCCAATGCCATTGTGGTAATCGTGTCGAATCCGATGGATACTATGACCTACTTGGCTAAGAACACGTCTGGACTTCCTAAAAATAGAATTATTGGTATGGGTGGGGCGCTAGACAGTGCACGTTTCCGCTATTTCCTTTCTATGGCCCTAAAAGCGCCCGCTAAAGAAATCGAAGGTATGGTAATCGGCGGACATGGCGATACGACTATGATTCCTCTTACCCGTTTTGCTTCTTACAAAGGGGTGCCTGTATCTGAATTCCTAAGCGAAGCCGAACTAGCCGATATCAAAGCACAAACCATGGTTGGCGGAGCTACCTTAACTAAGTTTTTAGGTACCAGTGCTTGGTATGCGCCTGGAGCAGCGGTAGCCGATCTAGTTCAAAGCATCGTATGTGACCAAAAGAAAATGATGGCATGTTGCGTAAGCCTAGAAGGAGAATACGGTCAATCCGATATCTGTATTGGTGTTCCTGTAATCCTTGGAAAAACCGGTTGGGAACGCATGGTAACCTTAGACTTGAATGACGGCGAAAAGGCAGAATTTGAAAAGTCCGCTGAGGCCGTAAGAAATATGAACAGCGCACTTTGAGCCTCTCAAGGGGCGTTTGGATGATGCTCGTGGCCTCCTTGGCTTTCGGGTTTATGAATGTATCCGTAAAATCAATTTCCGACATGCACGTGTCGGAAATTGTTTTTTTTAGGGCTATTGTACAAATCATAATAGCGGCTGCTTTTTTGGCCTATCAACGCCAATCTCCTTGGGGCAATAATCCCAAATTGCTCATTATGCGGGGCTTTTTCGGATCCATGGGACTGCTGTGCTATTTCTATTCGCTGCAAGTTATGCCCCTTTCCAACGCATTGGTAATTCATTATTTATCGCCCATTTTAACCACGTTGTTGGCCCTTTGGATGGGCGACGAACAGGTGCAAAAAAAGCAATGGTTGTTTTTTGCCCTTAGTTTTTCGGGTGTGGTAATCGTTAATGGGGTTTCGAGTGTGGTTACGTTAGAAGGTTTGATAGCAGGCTTGGGCGGAGCCATTTTCTCGGCATTGGCCTACAATACCATCCGCCGACTTAAAGACAAAGAAAATCCCAATGTAGTGGTGTTGTACTTTCCCTTGGTAACCTTACCGATTTCATTGTTAATGCCTGCGCTGGGCTGGGGGAAGTGGGTCACGCCGGTGGGTATGGAATGGACGTGGTTAATTTTAACCGGTATTTTTACTCAAATAGGACAGTTTTTCATGACGCGGGCCTATCAAGAGGCCGAAACCCGAGTGGTTTCAGCGATAAGTTATGCCGGTATTATTTGGGGAACGGGCTTTGGACTTTTCCTATTTAATGAATCGTACTCCTTTTGGCAATATGTAGGTATGGCCCTCGTAATTGCGGGTATGGTTCTGAACGTTCGGTTGAACCGCGGCTTGGGATTAAGAAGGTAGTTTTTTATGGAAAAACATTGTAAATGTCTTTTCTATGGGCAATTACGATTATCCTTAACGTAGTGGTAGAAATTAGTTCTATGCCAATTCTGTAATCTCCAAGTCTGTATCTGTAATAAGTCTTAAAGCCACTCAGCTTTTTTGTGTTAGGTAACTCAGTGATTGAATTGGTTTTTTCAAGTATCGAAATAACCTTTTCGATTTTAGGGAAAATAGATTTATCCTTTAATTTGTTTAAGGACTTTTCAAAAGACTTATCAAACTCTACAATCATGAAGATCTGAGTTTTTTTAGTATAGAATCTTTTGGAACGGTTTTGCCCGTTTTTACCTTATCCATCAAATTTCCAAGCATAAAATCTTCAAATTGATCTTCTTTCATATCTATTACGTCTCCACCAAGCTTTTTTGCGAGTTCGGAGAGTATTTTACTATTCTGTTTGTCGGTCTTTATAAGTATAACACTCATACTGTAAAAATAGTGAAAATATTCAAAATACGGAAACGTTATCCCACTCGCCGGATGTAATACGCTTTTGCATCTAATGGTGCAGGGTTTGGTGATGGGGCCATTTTCACCACCCATGTAAATATGTAAGCCCCACAAGCGTTACGACAGCCGCAGTGAAACAAGTTCAAGTGGGATTCAACGTTGAAAGGCTTCCCCCGAAACAAAAAATACCTTAAATTTGTTTAAACAAGCCACGGGACATGGAACGCAAAAAATTTATTCAAAAAACACTTTTGGCGAGTGGACTATTGGCAGCTGGGCTTAAAGGAGCGCATTTATTTGAGAATGATATCGACGAATTGAAGCCTTTGGATGCCTCAACGCTTAAAGCGCTCGTCGGATTCAACCACCTTCCCAGTGTAGAAAAAGAAAAAAATATGAACCAAGTCATACACCGATCCGATAGCCGAGGTCATGCCAATCACGGTTGGCTCGATAGCCACCACACCTTTAGTTTCGCGAATTATTACAATCCCGAACGCATGCATTTTGGGGTGTTGCGCGTGCTTAACGACGATCGGGTGGCGCAGGGTATGGGATTTGGAACCCACCCCCACGACAATATGGAAATTATTTCCATTCCTTTGGAGGGCGATTTAGAGCATAAAGACTCTATGGGCAATACGGCGGTTATTAAAAAGGGAGACATTCAAATATTGTCGGCCGGAACCGGTATTACCCACAGCGAATACAACCGCAATAAAGCGGCCGAGGTTAAATTTCTTCAGATTTGGGTATTTCCCAATAAAAAGAATGTAACACCCCGTTACGATCAAATTACCCTGGATGTTGCCGATCGACATAATAAATTCCAACAAATTCTATCGCCGGATCCCAACGACGCGGGTGTGTGGATTCACCAAGATGCCTGGTTTCATATGGCTGATTTAGATCAAGGTAAGTCTTTGGAATATCAAATTAAACGTGCGCAAAACGGGGCTTATTTGTTTTTGTTGGAGGGAGGTATTACGGTTAACGGACAGGTGTTAAACCGCCGAGATGGATTGGGTATTTGGAATACGCAAGAACCCCTGCAAATCGAAGCCACTTCCAATGCGCAACTACTCGTAATGGACGTCCCGATGTCCGTTTAATCGGATTCAGAGGCACATCCCAACGTGTTGTTAGACACTATTATGGGCTCTAATTACGATGGCTTTTCCCACATGGTATTTGCCCTCCGATAGTTCCACCTCTTCTTCCCACACGTGTAAATTCGGCACGCCTTCAAACAACGTGGCGATTTCTTCCACACTGTAGAGCATATCGATGTTATCGGGACCTCCAATTTGTGGATTGGCCGCGCGTAACGGTAAATTGTTCACGCTAAATCCTTCAAAAAGAAATAAACCACCCTCTTTGAGAAAGGTTTTTTGCGCGTGTAAAACTGATGCTTTTAGTGAAGTTGGTACATGTACGTAACTGAAAACCAATGCATCAAAAGATCTAGTTGGATAATCTACATCTAAGATTCCCGCAATTCGATAGTCGATTCGAACGTCTAGCGCTTGAGCCAGCTGCATCGCTTTCTCCCGACCGCCTTCGCTGATATCATACGCATGCACATCCCAACCCAAACTTGCTGCATAAACCGCATTGCGACCTTCGCCCTCAGCAGGAAATAAAATACGACCCTTTGGCGCTATCGCGTTTAATCGGTCTTTTACAAAGGCATTGGGCTCGCTGCCATAGGCAAATCCCTCTTCTCGATATCGGGCATCCCAGAATTCTTTCATGAAACGAATGTAACTATTAAGATTGGGCCTATTGTGTGATACAAGTTACGGAATACCGCTTTTTTTATTGCGTTTTTTGCAAATCAAAATGCTTCAATTTTTTGCAGAAATCAATAATACATACGTCAGGTTTCCAATGACGAGCCCGCTATGAAACCCGTTAAATTTCGCACAATCGCTCCATTAAGCCTTCTCCTTCTCGTTTTTTGGGGAAGCCTTTCGAACGCCGGTGCCCAACATCAGGAAGTACCGGAAAAACCCCACATGTGGAAAGGAAATGCCAAATCTTTTTACGATACAGGAGCCATTGCCAAAGCGTTTCAATACGGAACCCTTCAAGGGCATTTCCGGTATTTTTTCATGAATACCATTAATGAAGGTCCCTTGACTAATTATTACGCCAATTCGGGCGGCGGCGGTATTCGTTACGAAACTGCTCCGTACCGCGGATTGCAATTTGCCGTGAGTGGCTTTTATATTTTCAATTTGCATTCGAGTCCGCTGGGTGGAATAGATACCTTGGCTTTCAATGGCAATCGATATGAACTGGGCTTGTTTGATATTGAAAACCCAGAGAACAAAAAAGACTTGGATCGCCTAGAAGAATTTTATGTGAAATACAATTTTAAGGAATCGTATGTTACGCTTGGCCGACAATTAATCAATACCCCGTTTATTAATCTACAAGACGGACGTATGCGGCCTACTGGTGTGGAAGGCGTCTGGTTCCAAATTTTGGATGTGCCCAAAACGAAAATTGAGGGCGGTTATTTATGGGCCGTTTCCCCCAGAAGCACCGTTCGCTGGTATTATATAGGGGAATCAATTGGATTATACGGAGCTGGAGTTAATCCCGATGGCAAACGCTCTGGCTATTTTGGTCAAACCAAGAGCCATTACGTGGCTTCATTGGGCATTCATCGCGATTTAGCGCTCCACCGGTTTCATGTTTGGAATTTTCATGTCGATAATCTCTTTAATTCGACCTTATTGCAGACCGATTTAAACTTCCCCCAAAACAAGGGGAAATTCATAGTGGGACTTCAAGCCATCCGACAAGTGGGGTTTGGGAATGGAGGCAACGATACCCAATCGCTGCGCTATATCGATCCAACAACTTCTTCTACAGTATTCTCTACCCGTTTGGGCTGGATGGATAAGAAAAATCAAGTTACCCTAAACTATACCCGAGTTACCAAAGAAGGTCGTTATTTGATGCCTAGAGAATGGGGACGCGATCCATTTTTTACCTTTATGCCGCGCGAACGCAATGAGGGAATGGGCGATGTGCATGCCATAGTGGCCAAATACACCCGTAAAATGCCCGTGAAACGTTCACAGGCCACGCTAATGCTCGGACATATGAAATTACCCGACATTCGTAATTATAACCTCAATAAGTATGGATTTCCTTCTTATATACAAGCCAATTTAGATGTACAACATCAGTTTAAGGGGATTTGGGAAGGTCTTGAATTGCAGGTGCTGTATGCCCATAAATGGGGCGTTGGAAACGACTATGACAACTTCAGATATCAATTTAACAAAGTGGATGTTTCTAATTTGAGTGCGGTATTGAACTATTACTTCTAGTCAAAAGGGTCGCATTTCAATTTAAGACTACCCGTTTTTTGGCATATTACGGCCCAAGTATGCTTCCGGTATCCTTAACACATGAAGCTAAGCCCGAACGGCTTACGTCGACCTTTTGGCGTATTACGGCCCAAATAGGCTATGCGAATCCTTAAAACGTGAAGCTAAATCCGAACTGCATACGTCGACCTTGATTGGGTGCATACACATAAGAGGCATCGAACGTAAGCCCATACGGATTGTCGGGAGTAATTTGTGGCTGACCTTGATCAAATTGGACTTGTTTATCGAAAGGATCGGCCGCTCGCGCTAACAAAAAGGGCAATCCGCGATCGGGTGTCCAATCCCATAAATTCTGAATTCCCATAAATACCGACAAATCGCGATTAACGCGATAGCGCACATTCAAGTTTTGCAGGCTCCACCAAGGAGATAATGCCGAACGAGGGTCCCGTTCCGAAGCCAAAGGCAATACCATAGGCCCCACCACATTCCCGTTGTAGTTGAATTCCCATTCTTTTTTGGGGGAAGTCCACTGCACGGCGAACGTACCATTAACGCGTTCGGTTAGTAAAGGGCGTTCGAGTTCGGCATTGTTAAGGCGTTGCACCCGCGCATCAATATAGGTGGCGCCCAGTCGGATCGAAAGGCCTTGTTTGGATTGCCAAAAAACATTCCAAGAAAGTCCCTGATTTAAAGAGCCTTCCCCAGAATTGGAATAATAAATGGCATTGTTATCGGTTTCGTAATCGGGAACGATCCGGTTGGTAAAATTGGTGCGAAAGGCGTGCAGGTCGGATTGAATGAATCCCATATTGCCCAATACGAAGGTTTTGGACCAAGAGAGGTTAATATTGCGACTTTCTTCAGGCCTAATGCGTTCTTCAACAATGATTCGGCGCGCACCGGTTAACGCTGCGTGTTCTTCCGTGAAGATATTAACGGTTCTAAATCCAGTTCCAGCGTTGATACGGAGCTGACCTAAATGACCTAGATTCCATTTCCAAGCTGCTCGGATGCTGCGGATTAAGCCGTGCTCTTGATGCCAATCGCCCCGGATTCCCAATAAAAGTGTATGCCGCCGCCATTGGTATTCGTCTTGTGCAAACAGGCCTGGCAAGGGGGTTATTTGTGGATTGGGCAGGCGGTTGGAGTCGGCACTGAGGCGTTCTGTAGCTACCGTATTGTCGTCGTAATGGGTATATCGAAACGTGGCTCCATAGAGCATGTCGTGCTGCTTCCATTTAGGCTGCCAGAGCAATTGACTAAAAAAACGGGTTTCGTTGGCATTAAAAACGGTGTTGCCATATGCGCTTTTCTGTTGGTGCATAACGGCAGAATTTTGGAGGGTTAGGGGAGTGCGGCTTGACAAATCGTAGGTGCTCAAAAATTCTAAGCGCTGGGTTTGAATGCTTTCTCCGTAAATAGAGTCGCCCCCTCGAAATTCAGGCGTCCAATTGGTTTGACCGCCCCAACGGTCTTCAACAAAGCCTCGCCAAGCCATATCAAAGCGTTTACCCGCGGGTCTTATAATTTGGACCTGTTGAAACAAGGAAGCTCTTTTTTGTATGGCCACATCGGTAAATCCATCTTGATTATTATCGCGTTTGGAATCGTTCCAAAAGGCATTAATACCGGTCAACAAGCGCCATTTTTTGGAGCAGTTGGTCAAAAAACTGGCATCTAAATTGGCTTCGCCCCAAGTATTGCTCCACACTTCAACCTGTCCGAGCTCCTTTTGAGATTTCTTTAGAATCACGTTTATCAATCCCCCCATAGCTTCGCTTCCGTACAACGTTGAGGCCGGTCCTTTTACTACTTCTATTCGCTCTATGATAGAGGTGGGAATGCCCATTAATCCGTAAACCGAAGCCAAAGAGCTTACAATGGGCATGCCATCTATAAGTACCATGGTATAAGGACCTTCCATTCCATTTATATGGATATCTCCGGTGGCGCAAATATTGCAGTTCACTTGAGGCCGCACACCGCTAGCCAGCTGTAAGGCGTCGAATAAATTGGGACTCGGATTTTGGGTAAAGAAGCGTTTTTGATAAATGTCTACATGCACCGGGCTTTCTGCCAATCGAACACTCTTTAGGGTACCGGTTATGACTACATCGTTCAAACGTTCTTGGGTGTCTATTTGGCCTAAGGCGTTCGGTAAACTTCCCCCGAAAAAACTCAAAAGCGTAAATAAGAAGGTCAAGTAAAAGGTGTTTTGTCGCATTTTTTGTAAATTATGCTTTCGACCGTTTTTGCATTT
>CAMBBZ010000081.1 GCA_945863965.1 Chitinophaga pinensis
CAATTCTTGTCCTTTTTTATTGCTTGCGTCAAGCGCATCAACGCGAACATCAACATTTTTAATTTTGGCTTCTACAGGCGTTAAATCCACTTGAGGTGGTGGGTTTTTAGCTAAAATATCTTTGGTTTGATTGGCAACAAAACCTGAAAGTTTGGCTTTTTCATAAGCTTCTTGTGAGTTGATGCAACTGCTCATGCCCAAAGCACTTATAGCAGCTAAAGCAAGTATGTTGAATGAAAATATTTTCATATGTTTCACGAAATTACATTACCCACCATGAATTTCCCAAAAGTTCATCGAACAATTATCACAAGTCGTGGATTGTGCCAAATAAAATTGACACCCCGCGAAAAAACAAGCAATTCGTATCTTTGCGCGATGGGTAAAATTTATATTCAAGATGTAACCTTACGTGACGGTCAGCATGCGGTAAAACACCAATATACCCTAGAACAGGCCAAAACGATAGCAAAGGCCTTAGATTCAGCGGGCGTTCACGCTATTGAAGTGGCGCATGGCGACGGTCTTTCTGGGGGAAGTTTTAATTACGGTTTTGGCGCGCATACCGATTGGGATTGGATCCGTGCCGTTGCCCAAGAAATCAAAACGGCCAAACTCACCACACTGTTACTACCTGGAATTGGAACCATCCACGATTTACAACGCGCCAAAGATTCGGGCGTGCAATCGGTGCGCATTGCCACCCACTGCACCGAAGCCGATATTGCCATTCAGCACATAGGAGCCGCCCGCAAATTGGGATTGGATGTGGCCGGTTTTTTAATGATGGCCCATATGAACGATCCCGAATCCTTATCCAAACAAGCCAAGATAATGGAAGATGCCGGCGCGCATTGCGTATACGTGACCGACTCGGCGGGAGCCTTGTTGATGCAGGATGTAAAAGACCGAATTTTAGCCTTTAAGTCGGCATTGCGCACCGAAACTGAAATCGGCATACATTGTCACCACAATTTATCATTGGGCGTAGCCAATACGCTAATTGCGTATGAACATGGCGCCACCCGCCTCGATGCCTCTTTGGCGGGCATGGGCGCGGGAGCTGGAAATGCACCTTTGGAAGTCCTTATCGCCACCCTGCACAAAATGAACGTGGAAACCGGATCTGATTTACACCAATTGATGGATGCGGCCGACGATCTGATTCGCCCGTTACAAGCCCGACCGGTTCGGGTAGACCGCGAAACTTTATCTTTAGGATTTGCCGGTGTTTATTCCAGTTTTTTGCTGCACGCCGAACGCGCTTCCCTGCAATACGGTATCGATACCCGCACCCTATTGGAAGAATTAGGCCGTCGTAAAATGGTAGGCGGTCAAGAGGACATGATTGTGGATGTGGCTCTTGACATGAAAATGCGCCAAGAAAAAGGCGACATCTAAGCGCTACTATCTACGTTACTTTATATAAACTAAGTAACAACGACTCAGACCTCAAACCCAATCATATACAAATCTTCTTAAAAAGACGGCATCCAAGCCACTTTATAGGTTATAGGTATGCGGTCTGTCGATTAAAGCGCTTCCGCAACGGCTTTGGCCGCACTCGTCATGATATCCAAATTTCCTGCATATTCGGGGAGGTAGTGTCCTGCTCCTTCTACTTGCAAAAACACAGTGGTTTTTAGGCCGTGTACATTGCCCAAACCCTCAATGAATACTGGATTTTCTTCGGGAATATCTTCAAACTGTACCTCTTGGTGCAAGCGATAACCAGGAACATAGGTTTGCACGGTGGCCACCATTTGCTGTATGCTTTCTCGCACTTTCTCCCTGTCGGCTTGCGCACTTAAGGTGAAAACGGTATCCCGCATGATCAAAGGGGGCTCGGCTGGATTCAACACAATAATGGCTTTCCCCTTTTGGGCGCCACCCACTTGTTCGATTCCTTTAGCCGTGGTTTCGGTAAATTCATCAATATTGGCCCGGGTACCAGGACCCGCGGATTTCGAAGCAATAGACGCCACGATTTCTCCGTAATATACAGGGGTTATGCGGTTCACTGCCGCCACAATAGGTATGGTGGCTTGACCTCCACAGGTTACCATATTTACGTTGGGGACATCTTGTAGGGAAGTCAAATTAACGGCAGGAACTATAAAAGGACCAATAGCGGCCGGAGTTAAGTCAATGACTTTTTTCCCAGGAAACGCACTGATTTTATCGTAATTATACAAGTGTGCTTTGGCGCTGGTCGCATCGAAAACAATGGTTATGTCGTTCCATTCGGGCATGGCTATCAAACCGTCTACGCCTTCATGGGTCGTGGCTACGCCCATGCGTTGGGCTCGGGCCAAGCCATCCGATTGGGCGTCGATTCCCACCATAACCGACATTTCCAAATTTTGCGAATAACGCAAAACTTTTATCATCAAATCGGTCCCTATATTTCCAGAACCAATAATGGCTACTTTTTTCTTTGTCATTGGCTTATTGAAAATCCGACTTCTCCCAAACCGTCGATGTGTGCTTTTAAGGTATCGCCTGCGGCGATGGGCAGCATCGGACCTAAGGCACCCGAGAGGATAATATCGCCTTTATTTATGGCAACCCCTTTAGATACAAAAGTATTGCACAACCATAAAACAGCATTTAAAGGATTTCCCATACACGCATTGGCAACGCCTTCTGAAGCCAATTCGCCGTTCCTCCATAACTGCATCGCCGCATTTTCGAAATCAACTTGATCAGGCGTTACTTGGGCTTCCCCCAAAACAAAATGAGAGGCCGAGGCATTGTCGGCTATGGTATCGGTGATGCGGATATTCCAATTTTCCACGCGAGATCCTACAATTTCGATAGCCGCACTCACATACGCTATTTTATCGAGCAGTTCGGAAATGTCGGCCATAGGCGCGGTTATCGGTTGATTCAGCACGAAGGCCATTTCGGCTTCTGCTTTGGGTTGAATGAGAAAGGAAAACGGAATTTCGCCGTTGTTGGGCAAATGGGTATGCGCGAATAAAACCCCAAAATCGGGTTGGTTTACCCCTAACTGCTTTTGCACCGCTTCGGAGGTAAGTCCGATTTTTACGCCTACCGGTCGCGCGCCCTCTTTAATTAAATGTTGCACTAACATTTCTTGTACGGCATAGGCCGCATCGATATCGGTATCGCCAATTAGCGCTCGAATGGGCGCTACAGGCGTTCGATTAAAAAAGGCGTCCTTAAGCGTATCATATGCCAATTTAATGGCAGGATTTATTTCAGGCATTCCACAAAGGTACAAGACCCTAAAAACATTTAATAATTAATGCCGTAAATACCCCTAAAAGGGATCGTTTTTTGTCACATCCAAAGATTTTCCACTTATTTAATGTTTGTTGGGACAAAAATTGTCCGAAATTTGCACCGCATGTCCAAAATTTCAAAAATAGCGGCCCAGTTGCACCATGCACAGCGCCAACAGCAGCCCATAGCTCAGTTTAGTACCCAACAAGCCCTAACCTTAATAGAAGCCTATGAGGTGCAGCACGAACTTATGAAATTGCGATGCCAAGAGGGGGAAACCTTGATCGGCGTAAAAATGGGATTTACCTCTGAGGCAAAAATGCAACAAATGGGGGTTTCCGAAATGATTATTGGACAACTGAGCGATGCCATGTTCGTATCAAACGGTGGCAGTGTGCACCGCAGCCATTTCATACATCCGCGGGTTGAACCAGAAATTGCATTCCGATTAAAAAAAGACATTACGCAACCCATTGAACTGCATGAGGTCTTGGATTATGTAGATGGTATTGCCGCCGCACTTGAAATTATAGATTCACGGTACGAAAATTTCAAATTTTCACTAGAAGACGTGGTGGCCGATAATTGTTCGTCTGCAGCTTACGCTATAGGTATTATGCAAGAACCCTTGGCGGTATTGACCGACTTAGACATGTCGCTGATAATCAACGGCAATACCGTTGAAAGCGGCAGTTCTAACGATATTTTGGGAAATCCATGGAAATCGTTGGTGGCGGCTTCGGCGTTGGCAACCAAATATAAGCTCACGTTAAAAGCAGGACACATTGTATTGGCGGGAGCAGCTACATCGGCACACTTTATAAAAGAACACAACGAAATATCCGCCGAGGTAGCACAATTGGAAACCGTATTTTTCCGGATGTTGCCTTAGTTTGTGGCTGAAAAAGGGAATGAAAATTCAGATGCATTAGGATTACAAACCACATAGAGCCTCCTTGACAAATCGAATACAGGCGTACGAAAAGAACGACAAATAGGTACATTTTAACTAAAGTTAATGTTGGCTTTAACTTCGTGCGTGTATTTTTGCCGTACATATGCCCATAAAGCCCATCATACGAGATCTCAGCTGGCTCGCTTTTAACCAGCGCGTGATGCAAGAAGCAAAAGATTCTAAAGTTCATTTATACGACAGACTCCGTTTTTTAGGCATATTTTCCAACAACCTCGATGAATTTTACCGCGTTCGCGTTGGAACCCTCAACAAAATGGTCGAAATTGGAAAGGGTAAAGCCAAGATGCACCTCGAAATGCATCCCGAAAAAATCCTAAAAGAAATCCAACACACCACCGTTAAATTACAGCGTTCCTTTGACTTGTGTTTTGGGGAAATTATCCGCGATTTAGGCAAACAACATCGCATTTTCTTGAAAAATGAACGGCAGCTGAACCTCGAACAAAAAGAATGGGTGCAAACGTATTTTGAAGAAAAAGTACGTACGCAAATCGTACCCTTAATGATTGAAAGTATGCCCCATGCCCCCATGCTCAAAGACCGTTCTATCTATTTGGCTTGCTTAATGGGGAACGCCAAAAATCCAATGTTGCAGCGTTATGCATTGATTCAAATTCCCGAAGAACAAACACCGCGATTCGTAATAATGCCCGGTTCAGGCCCCGAAACGCATATCATTATGCTCGAAGACATTATTCGGTATAATCTTAAATACTTATTTGCCCCCTTTGGTTTTGACCGTTTCAAATCGCATATCATTAAAGTTACCCGCGATGCGGAAATGGATTTCGATAGTGGCTTTCATGCCAATATTATTGAAGAACTCGAGGAAAGTTTGAAAAAACGGACGCACGGAAAGGCCACTCGATTTGTTTACGACAAACATATTGACCCCCAATTACTTGAATATTTAATCAATCGCCTCGATTTAACCGACAAAAGCAACCTGATACCCGGAGGCCGAATTCATAACTTCAAGGCGTTCATGAGTTTCCCGAAGGATATTTTCAAGGACTTAAAAACCCGGTCAAAACCCTTTGTACACCCCCTACTAAAACAGCCCTGTCGCATTATGGATGTTATCGAGAAACGGGATGTAATGCTGCATTTTCCTTACCATTCCTTTGATTCCATTATCGATTTACTGCGAGAAGCCGCTATCGATCCCAGCGTACAAAGTATCCGATTAACCGTATATAGGCTGGCCAAAGAATCGAAAGTCATCAATGCACTACTCAACGCCGTACGCAACGGCAAAAAAGTAAGTGTAATCGTAGAACTTAAGGCCAGGTTTGACGAAGAAGCCAACCTGTATTGGAAAGGCGTGCTCGAAGAAGAAGGTGTGCAGGTATATGTGGGACTTCCCAAAATGAAGATTCACGCAAAAATATGCGTAATCAAAAAACGTGAATTCAACCGTACCATTCAATACGGTTTTATCTCCACTGGGAATTTCCATGAAAGCACCGCGCAATTGTATGGAGATCACCTGTTACTAACGACCAAACCTCAAATTATTACGGATATCAATAAAATATTCGACTGCCTGGAACACGCCCATCCCGATTTGAGTCAAATTGCCGATTGTAAGGTTCTTATTACGTCGCCAAAAAACATGCGCGACTATTTTCTTGCGCGTATTCAACAAGAAATCGAATCCACCAAAACGAATCGGAGAATGATCATTAAACTCAATAGTTTAGTCGATCCCACCCTAATCCAAGCCCTGTACGCAGCGGCAACGGCAGGCGTAAAAATCGACCTCATTATACGAGGTATCTGCACCGCCATTACCCAACAACCCGAATTCCACAAGAAAATGAACGCCATCAGTATTGTCGATCAATACCTCGAACATGGCCGAATTTTCGTATTTTCTCAAGGCGACGAACCGCGGGTATATATTTCATCGGCGGATTGGATGGTACGCAACCTCGACCACCGGGTGGAAGTGGCATGTCCTATTTTTTCTACTACCTTCAGCGAAGAACTCCGCGATATTTTGAAAATTCAACTAAAAGAGAACGTTAAGGCACGCGTATTGGATAACAAACAACGCAATGGGTATGTAAAACGGGAGGAAAAAGAAAAACCCTATCGTTCGCAACTAGAGATTTACAATTACCTCCGGGCTAAAAAATACGATTAAGCATTTTTTATTTGCATTAATCGCGCAAAGTCCATTTGGGCTAAGGTTCCAAGGGCCAAGCCCCTTAATAAATCGAAGTTGAAAGATAGCGCGCCTTTTACGCTACGGGTCAGAGATAATACAAATACCCAAGGTCAGTGAATCAAATTTAGTCCTTTAAATCACCAAAAACAGTCAATTTAAATTTAAAAAACACCCCTTTAAAGCCCGCTTTTGGTTACTTTCGCAGCGTCTTGATTTTAGGTGCTATTGATATTGGATCCAATGCGGCGCGATTGCTCATCGCAGAAGTTCGTCGCGATGATACACAAACGCATTACACCAAACTGAACTTGCTGCGGATACCCTTGCGGTTGGGATTCGATGTATTTGAAAATGGCCGAATAGGCCGCGATAAAGTGCGGCTACTCATTAAAACGATGAAGGCGTTTAAAATCATGATGGAGCTCTATGAGGTGGAACATTTTCGCATCTGCGCCACCAGCGCCATGCGCGATGCCACCAACGCCCGTGAAACCATTCGCCGCGTAAAATTATCGAGCGGCTTGAAAATTGAAGTCATCAGCGGCAGCGAGGAAGCCAATATTTTATACGAAAACCACCTTTCCGCCAATCTGATCTCTGGCGATATTCAACTTTTCGTAGATGTGGGTGGCGGCAGTACCGAACTCACCCTGTACATGAACGACCAAGTGGTTCAAAAAGAATCGTTCAATATTGGAACCATACGATTGCTGCAAGGCCATTCTCCGGATGAAGAATGGGAACGCATGAAACTATTTATTAAAACCCATACAAAAGGATTAAATGGATTACAAATTATTGGTAGCGGTGGCAATATCAATAAAATATTTGCGTTGTCGAAACTTAAAGACGGCAAACCCCTTACCGCCGCCTTCATCCGTAAACTGCATACCGAAATGGAGTTCCTTTCTCTGCATGAACGTATGAACCTGTACAATCTTCGCGAAGACCGTGCCGCCGTTATCGTGCCTGCCCTTCATATCTTTACCCATATCATTAAATGGACCGGCAACACTGAAATTTTCGTCCCAAAAATAGGCCTCGCCGATGGCATCATTAAAAAACTGCATCACGACATTGAAACGGCAGTAGGGCCAACGCCCATGGGTATTTAAAATTGGAAAAAACGATC
>CAMBBZ010000082.1 GCA_945863965.1 Chitinophaga pinensis
GTGCAGGGAAATCCCAATTGTTCTATAAACAGTTGGGTGCCACCAGTCGAATAAAAACGTACGTTTTGTTCGTTGAGCGCTTGTAATACGGGCTCTAGGCCCTCTTTGTTAAAAACGGAAATAAGGGCAGATTTGATGTGGAAACTCACGCTGCAAAAATACCCAATTGCGATAAAATATATGCCGATGTTTACAAGTTTTTAAGAACTTGCTTGCGTAATTTGACGCTCCCGTTTTGGTGTTTTGGGGTGTACGGACAATGCCTGCAGCCCGAACCGCAACAGGCCTCTTTTTTGGCAAGATACCGCTCTGTGAAAACGCAAAATCCGTCTTCCATATAATAATCTGCGGTATCTTTTAGTACGTCTCGTTGAGGATGTTTATGCACGACCGTGACACTGCTTGAACTTTTTACCACTACCGCAAGGACAGGTATCGTTACGGCCAACTTTCAATTCGTTTCGGATGGGATTCAGAACGGGTTTAGGCGCACTTTCTGGACTTGATTCTTCTAGAGAAGGACCGAGCGTAGAACCCATTTCATCCTTAGTTTCGATGGTTTTTGGTGCGGTTCTTTTTTCTGGAGCTTTGGCCTCACTTACGCTGCCACCGTCAAAAATACGCGTTCTAAACAGCATGCCTAAGATTTTTTGATTCAAGCGCTGCAGCATCTGTCCGTAGAGTTCGAAACTCTCTATTTTATAAATCAATAGCGGGTCTTTTTGCTCGTACTGCGCATTTGAGGTACTTTGTTTGAGTTCATCGAGCTCTCTCAAATGTTCTTTCCATTCGTCGTCGATATTCTGAAGCGTTGTTGATTTTTCAAAATCGCGGACCATAGATAGGCAAGAGCTTTCTAGGGCCTTCACAATCGGCACGGTGATTTGATATTCATGGGTACCATCGGTTAACGGAACCACTACATTTTCAATGCGACTGCCTTGGGCTTCTCTAATTTGTTGAAAAACTGGGAATGCCTGATTGGCCATTCCTTTAGATTTTTGCGCGTAATGTTCGTTCAAGGATTGGAATAGTTCCTCGGTTAAAACGTCAGCACTTTTGGTGTCGAATTCATTTTCTTGGATATTGGGAGCAACCGCCAATGTGCGCATCACATCGAATTGGAAATCCGTGAAGTTTCCGCCTTCTTTATGACCGTGAACTACCTCTTCGCACCAGTTCCAAAGCATGTTTTTGAGATCAATGCTTAATTTATCTCCAAACAACGCATTGCGTCGAATTCGGTAAATACTGGTACGCTGTTTGTTCATAACATCGTCGTACTCGAGTAAACGTTTACGAATACCGAAGTTATTTTGTTCTACGCGTTTTTGATTTCGTTCGATGGTTTTAGACATCCAGGAATGTTCAATAACATCGCCTTCCTTGTAGCCAAACTTATCCATGAAACCGGCTACCTTTTCAGAGCCGAAAATACGCATTAAATTATCCTCTAGCGATACGTAAAAGACGGAACTACCTGGATCTCCTTGACGACCGGCACGGCCTCTTAACTGACGGTCAACCCGTCGGCTTTCGTGGCGTTCGGTACCAATAATAGCCAATCCACCTGCCTTTTTAACTTCATCTGATATTTTGATGTCCGTACCACGACCTGCCATGTTGGTGGCGATGGTTACGGCTCCGGGCAAGCCCGCTTCCGCTACCACTTCGGCTTCCTTTTGGTGTTGTTTGGCGTTTAATACGTTATGCTTAATACCGCGGAGTTTGAGCATTTTCGACAGCAATTCGCTGACTTCAACGCTGGTTGTACCCACTAAAACAGGTCGGCCTGCTAGTGTGAGTTCATTTACCAAATCAATTACGGCATTGTATTTTTCGCGTTTGGTTTTGTACACTAAATCTTCGCGATCGGCACGTACTACCGGTCTGTTGGTAGGGATTACCTTAACGCCAAGTTTATAAATATCCCATAATTCTTGGGCTTCCGTTTCAGCGGTACCTGTCATACCCGACAGTTTGTGATACATACGGAAATAGTTCTGAAGCGTAATCGTGGCATACGTTTGCGTAGCCGCTTCGACGCGTACATTTTCTTTGGCTTCAATGGCTTGGTGCAAACCGTCGGAATACCGACGGCCGTCCATTACACGACCCGTTTGCTCGTCTACGATTTTCACCTTCCCGTCTTGCAAGATGTATTCAACATCTCTTTCGAACATGGTATAGGCCTTTAATAATTGTTGAACCGAGTGAATGCGTTCGCTTTTTTCGGCGAATTCTTGCATTAAGCGCGTTTTTTTAGCGGCTTTTTCTTCGGCGTCGTCAGAACTGGTATCAATTTGAACCATTTCTGCCGCCACATCCGGCATTACGAAAAATTGCGCATCTTCGCCCCCTTGTGTAATTAATTCAATTCCACGTTCGGTTAAATCAACGCTATTGCTCTTTTCGTCGATGGTAAAAAACAAAGGTTCATCGGCTTTAGGCATTTCTTTCTGCTGATCTTGCAGATAATTGCCTTCCACTTTGGTTAAAAGGCCGCGCATCCCAGGTTCCCCTAAAAATTTAATCAAGGCTTTGTTTTTAGGCAATGCCCGGTGTGCCCGGAATAAAGCCAAGCCCCCTTCTTTTTCTTTGTAACCGGTATTGCCTTCGGCGATTAATTTTTTGGCTTCGTTTAAGGCATTAACGGCATATTTCTTTTGCGCTTCAACAAGGGCTTGAATGCGTGGTTTTAAGGCATTGAATTCTTGAATATCGCCTCTGGGAGTTGGTCCGCTAATGATTAAAGGGGTTCTCGCATCATCAATCAATACACTGTCAACCTCATCGATTATCGCGTAATGGTGTTTGCCTTGAACCAATTCTGCAGTTTCGTGGGCCATATTATCACGCAGATAATCGAAACCAAATTCGTTATTGGTTCCATACGTGATATCGGCTTTATAGGCCAAACGGCGCGCTTCGCTATTCGGACGGTGGTATTCTAAACAATCAACGGTCAACCCTAAGAAATTATAAAGCGGAGCGTTCCACTCGGCATCTCGGCGAGCCAAATAATCGTTCACGGTAACCATGTGTAAGCCTCGACCGCCTAATGCATTTAAATAAGCGGGAAGGGTACTCACCAAGGTTTTTCCTTCTCCTGTGCCCATTTCTGCAATATTGCCCGAATGCAGGGCATAACCGCCGATTAACTGTACATCGTAATGTACCATGTTCCACTTAATTGGAGCGCCTGCAGCATCCCATTCGTTGCGGTATATTACGTCGTTGTTTTCAATTCGTATATTCGGGAATTTCAACGAAAGTTCGCGATCTAAATCGGTCGCGTGGGCTCTGATTTCTTCGTTTTCGGTGAATCGACGTGCGGTTTCTTTCACCACGGCAAAGGCCTCGGGTAGTAATTCCAACAATACGACTTCCAACTTAATATCGCGCTGTTTTTCCAATTCTGAAATCGTTTCAAACAACGATTCTTTCTCTTCTACCGCCTCGTTGTCTAACGCCGAAACTTGTGCATGTGCCGCCGCTATTTCGTCGTCAATTTCCTTAAGAAATTCAGCAATACGAGATTTGAATTCTGAGGTTTTAGAACGAAGTTCATCGTTGCTGATAGCAGCGAGGGTCGTGTATACGGCATTGATTTTATCTACGATAGGTGCCACGTCTTTCATGGCACGCTCTTGAGCGCTTCCTCCGAATATTTTGGCAATACTGCCTAAGATGTTTCCAAGCATAAATTTAGGAGTGCAAAGTTACAAATTTTGGCGGGGTTTTTAGCTTTTAAGTTGTGCCAATTCATCGTTAATTTTAGTCCTTTGTTGGATTTTTAAACCTTTAGACCCCTTGTTTGTTAAACAAATCAGATGAAACAAATTCCGCTTACCGTATTCTATCTAATGCTATTTTTTCTTTTCGGGGGAAATCTAATCACAGCATCCGCGCAAACGAACAATCCATTAATCATAAAGGGACGTGTTATAGATGCCGAAACCAATAAGCCTATCGCAAACGCCTGGGTTAAAAGTGGCAGAAAATCAGACTCTGCGCTCACTGACGCCGAGGGTAATTTTAGCTTGAACTTGCCGCAGCCCGGATTTTATGTTTTTTATGCCCAAATCAGTTCCTATAAGTCGGGTAGTAGTGCCGAACAATTAGTGACCTACGATAAACAAATACCCGTACTAATTGAACTAGAATCTTTAGCCGATGCCATCGGTGAAGTGAACATACGGAAAACGTCCCTTCAAAAAAGAGATGCCGGAAGTCCCTTGTCTTCCCAAGAATTGTCGATTCGCGAAATTGAACGCAATCCCGGTGGAAATCGCGATATATCTAAAATCATTCAATCCTTGCCCGGGGTTATAAGCATTCCCGGATTTAGAAATGATGTGGTAATCAGAGGTGGGGCGCCTTCTGAAAACAAATTTTATTTAGATGGAATTGAAATCCCCGTTATCAATCATTTTCAAACTCAGGGCAGTACCGGCGGACCTGTGGGATTGCTCAATGTGAATTTCATCAAGAAAGTGAATTTTTTCACGGGATCTTTCCCCGTAAATTATTCCAATGGTTTGAGTTCGGTATTTGATTTCCAACAAATTGAAGGAAATAAAGAAAAGGGGAATTACAGATTTACGGTAGGTAGCAGCGATTTGGGATTCACCGCCGACGGTCCGATGGGTAAAAAAGCCACGTATATATTTTCTGTCCGACAGTCGTATTTACAAGGGTTGTTTGCGGTTTTGGGATTGCCTTTCTTGCCCAATTTTATTGATTATCAAGGGAAAGTGCAAATCGATTTAGGCAAAAACGATAAACTCACGATTCTTACGGTGGGTGCGGTTGATTATTTTAGATTGAATACCAAGGTAAACGACGGCATAACCGATAGCGTTAAGTTAAAGTCGAACCGTTATATATTGGGATATTTACCCGACAATTCGCAGTGGAATTATACGTTTGGAACCGTGTATACGCATTTTGGGAAACGCAATAAAACACAAGTGTTTTTAAGTCGCAATATGCTGAATAACAAAACGGTAAAGTACCGCGATAACGACGATTCTAAACCTGAGAATTTAATACTCAATTATATCAGTACCGAGGAAGAAAATAAACTTAGGGTGGAGCACTCCGGCAGGTCAGGCGGATACCGTTGGTTATTAGGGGGTGGAACCGAGTTTGCCCAATACGGCGTTGATGAAACCAATAGGTTTGTTACTTCACAAGGTCTCCAAGAACGCGCTTTTGTTTCGAATTTGGATTTATTCAAATTCAATGCGTTTTCGCGAATCAGCACCGACATTAATGGAACGCTTCTCAGCGCATCACTCCGTTTCGATGGCAATAATTACAATACCTCGATGTCTCAATTTTGGAATCAGCCCACAATCTCATTAAGTGCTTCCATACCCATAGCGCCTTCATTATTCTTTAATATGAATGCCGGTCAGTTTCATCAACTACCGAGCTATTCCATACTTGGGTTTAGGGGTGTAAACAACGATTTAGTGAATCAAAATCGGGTTAATTACATTCGCAATCAGATGGTAGCTGCGGGTTTTCAATACAACCAAGGACAGGAAACAAAAATCACGCTAGAAGGATTTTACAAGCACTATTCACGGTATCCATTTGCCTTGAACGACTCGATTAACTTGGCTAATTTGGGAGCTGATTTTGGGGTTATAGGTAACGAACCTATTTCCTCGTTTGGCGCTGGAAGGGCCTTTGGTTCTGAATTTTTAATACAGCGAAGGTCGCGCAATGGACTTTACGGGATTGTAAGTTATACCCTTGCTTGGTCGCAATTTGAAGATAAGAAAGGCGACTATGTGGCGAGTTCTTGGGATAGCCGACATACGGTAAGTTTAACGGCGGGAAAGCCTTTGGGAAAAAATTGGGAAATTGGTGCTAAATGGCGTTTTGTAACGGGTAGGCCTTATACCCCTGATGATATTGAACAAAGTTTGCGTATTGCCAATTGGAATGCCCGAGGGGTTGCGTTCCCGAATTACAATCGGTTGAATTCTGCCCGTTTAAGCAATTTTAATCAGTTCGATATCCGTATCGATAAAACGTGGTACAAGAAAAATTGGAGTTTGAATTTATATATCGATATCCAGAACTTCTTCAATGTAAAATATTTAGGTCCCCAAACATTGATTGCCGCACAAGACAATTCGGGTGCGCTCATAACCAATCCAAACAACAGTGACTTGTATCAAGCCGATTATTTACCTAATGAATCGGGAACGGTACTGCCTACAATTGGCTTGATTTTCGACTTTTAATAACAGATTTTAAGGCGGTAAGGGATATTGGCATCTTGAACCGAGAATGGAGTTTTTTCTAATGTAGTAACGGCTATTTCCCGTTGTAGCAATAGCGGAGAGTTAGGCGAATAAATCCGCCACTCAACTTTTTAAAAAACAAGGGCTTAGCGTCTAGTTTTGCCATTGGACCCCTTAGAAGCCAAGCAGCCAAAAAGGGGGCTTGATTGTCTAGATTGAATTTCTTTAGGTTTTACTAAGATAATAAACCTACGAATATATCAAAATATATAATTTCTAAATCCAATCTGTAAAATCCTTTTTTGTCAACCCCAGTTGGGTCATTGCATTTTTAATAATAAATTCCGGAATTGGATCTACGTGTGTTTGTATTGTAATAGGCCTATGTAGATCTGACCGTGTCCAATGTTCATGACCTCCATTCGTTCTTGTACACAAACATCCTTTTTCTTTAAGGAATTCTCTAAATAACTTTAAAGGTACATTTCTAAGATGCTTTGTACTCATTTAGAATGAATTCAGAATGCAAACTCAATATCTTCATTGTAAACTTTATAATTTTTTGAATTAATTATTTCGTTATACAATGGGTTTTTAGCAATCAAATCCGAATTTAAAGGAGCCTGGACTTTAGGTTTTTTCTTGCCTCCTTTAATCGTCCATCCAAGTTCAGTTAGTACTTTATCAAATGTTTTCTTGTTATTGGTGTAACGAAAAAACTCATGTAAAGCAATGTTAAAAGAATTTTTCGCCTCTTCTGGATTATAACCATAACCAGAAAGATCTAAAGCTGGTGAATAAATTATGGTAACGTCATCCTCATTGAATTCAATTAATGACAACCCTACATGAAATATGCCTCCAGGAAAATCAATTTGACCGTTGAAATGAAGTTTAGACATATCGTATTCTCAGTGATTTTTGATTGAATTGAAGTTAAAAGCAATATTACGTAATTTCTAATCAAATCACAAGACAAACATTGAAATACAAACCATTCAATTTTACAAAAAGCCCAATGCCAATTCTCTGATTTCAGAAAAAATGGTAGATGAAAAACCATTAAAATTCAATCACCTATTACCGCAGTAAATTTACCACCCCCTTGATGAAACGCGCTTCATTTGTTTGAATGTGCTTGAATTCCATTGTGTAAATATACATACCCACAGGGGCTTCTTTTTGCATATACTCACCATTCCATGCCATGGGGGCATCAAATAGCTTTTGTCCCCATCGATCGTATATTTT
>CAMBBZ010000083.1 GCA_945863965.1 Chitinophaga pinensis
GTTTTTGCCATCGGTCGGATTAGAAAAGCGGGAAGATTTCTGATTTTTTGTGAAGGGGAAGTTTACGACGATCGCGGAGATCAAGAACCTTTATTGGTGGCCACATGTACTTCTATAATGGCCGCAGTTGACATACCCGTAGTAAATAATAAAGGATGAAATACAGAGAAACCCTATACGCCAACTACCACACCACCCAAAGTGGGAGGGCCGCATTAACCGATGCAAAATCCTTATTCGAACGCGAAAAATGGAGGTTTGAAAAAGAAATTCTTCCGCTAATCAATTTGCCGAAATCGGCGCGCGTTTTAGACATTGGTTGTGGCAGCGGTAGTTTCTTGAAAGCCCTTTCTGATAAAGGGTATACGGAAATTACCGGTATCGATTTAAGTGAAGAACAAGTGAAATTAGCGCATCAATTAGGCGTTTCTCAGGTGCAACAGGGCGATTTAATAGATTTCTTAAATGCGGCCGATCATAAGTTCGATTTGATTTCAGGGATGGATATTATCGAACATTTTACTAAAAACGAGTTGGTAGATTTATTGAAATTGATTCAAAATCATCTGAATCCCGGTGGAATTGCGATATTTCGTACGCCCAATTTAGACGCGCCGATGGCGACCGTATACGCCAATGGCGACTTTACTCATGAGAATTACATGAATGCCTCATCGGCACAGCAAGTATTAATGGCCTGTGGGTTTCAACAAGTTCAAGTTTTTGAATCCAATATGCAAATTCCCTATGCGCTGAAAGAAATCATTAGAAAAGTCATATTCTTCATTCTGAAATTCCGTTTTAAACTGAATCTTTTTGCTACCGGTCGCAGTACCCAAAATGTTTTGATAAGTCCCAATATGGTAATAATCGCAAAAAATCATGGATAAAAGAATTGCATTAATCACCGGAGCCACTTCTGGAATTGGAGCCGCTTGTGCCCAGCGCTTTTATGAGGAAGGATACGATATTATCATCACTGGCCGACGCCAAGAACGCTTGGATGCCATGGTAGCAGCGCTTGATTCAACTCGGGTACATTGCCTTTGTTTCGATGTTCGAAACCATTCGGAAGTGGAGAAGGCCGTGAATGGACTTCCCCCAGAATGGAAAAATATAGACGTATTGGTCAATAATGCAGGATTGGCCCTCGGATTATCGACTTTTTTTAAGGGAAATATAGACCATTGGGATACCATGATGGACACCAATGTGAAAGGATTGTTATACGTATCGAGGGCCATTTCTCATGGAATGATCGAACGTAAAACAGGTCATATTATCAATATAGGTTCCATCGCGGGCAAGGAAGTGTACATGAACGGCAATGTATACTGTGCGAGTAAGCATGCGGTCGATGCCTTAAGTAAAGCCATGCGCATCGAATTGGCCGAATTTGGTCTTCGCGTAGGGGTGGTACATCCAGGAGCCGTAGAAACCGAGTTCAGCGAGGTGCGTTTTGAAGGCGATACCGAAAGAGCCGCTTTGGTGTATCAAGGATTCGAGAATTTAGTCGGAGCCGATATTGCCGATGCCGTATTTTATATGGCCAGTCGTCCTGCCCATGTCAATATCAATGAATTAATCATTATGCCTCAAGCACAGCCGCAGGCCTCTGTAATCCATCGAAAATAAGCCCATGAGTAATAAAAATAAAGGCAAACAAGGCATCGTTTTTAGCACCAATCCCGATTTTAATTACGATACCAACGATCAAGACGAACAGGAAACCTTAGCCCCGGCGCAGCAAAAATTGTACGTCAGGCGGGAGGTACGCAACGGAAAAGCGACTATCGTAATCAAAGAATTTATTGGAACGAAAGAGGCCTTGAAGGAGCTTGAAAAGCAGCTGAAACAGGGGTGTGGGGTTGGAGGCAGTGCCAAAGACGGAGAAATATTGATCCAAGGGGAGCTCTTAGACAAAATAAAAGATTTTTTACATAAAAAGGGTTACAAAACAAAAGGATGATTGGCGTGTTACTCGAGTATGAAACGTTACCTGCTGTGGTTTTTAATGCCACTCGCGTGTGCCGGAAGTATAAAAGAAAATCCCGCTAATACTGCCATGAACCCTACAATACAAACTTCAGAATTGGATAGCATCGTGCTCGGTGGCGGATGCTTTTGGTGTTTAGACGCCGTTTATCGCAACATGGAAGGCATCGAGAAAATCGAATGCGGTTACTCCAATGGCTTGGTTAAAAAGCCAACGTACAAAGAAGTATGCACCGGCAGAACCCAATGCGTAGAAGTCGTTACCCTGTTTTTCGATACGCAAAAAACAAACCTTGAAGAAATACTCACCGTATTTTGGCGCATACACGATCCCACCACCCTAAACCGTCAGGGAAATGACATCGGCACCCAATACCGCAGTGGTATTTATTTCTTGGGGGAAGCCCAAGAACGAATCGCCCGTAAAAGTTTGGAAGCGGCTACGGAGTCTGGACTCTGGGATGCCCCTATAGTAACAGAAATTGTTCCCTTGAAAGATTATTCTACCGCCGAAGGCTATCACCAAAACTATTACGAAGGCAATAAAGAACAGCCGTATTGCATTTATGTAGTGGGTGATAAAGTAGAGAAATTCAAAAAACTCTTCAAAGAAAAGCTAAAACCCTAACGAGGGCGGTGCAAATACCCGTTTAACAAGGCCACGCCTGTTCCAATACCCCAGCCTACGAGAACGTCGGAAGGATAATGCTTTCCGGCTTCGATACGTAAAATCCCTGTTATAAGACTAATTCCGGCAGCAGACCATCCCAAAACTTTGGCATGTTGGGGTGCATTCGGTACACGGTAGGCGTACCATAAGCTCGTGGCAGCTGCCGATGCCGTTAGTGAACTATGTCCACTGAAAAAAGAACGGTAATCGTCGTTACTACCCCAACTTGCAGGCCGTTTTCGACCTACCAATACCTTTACCGTTTGAGTGAGGTTGGCGGTTAATAAGGTGTTTTGGACCAATAAATTGGCATAACGCCAATCAACGCCATTAGAATTTTGTGAAAGGGGTAGGGCTGCCAATCCCGAAACGACCGCACAGGTCCAAAAGCTTACATCAGACGCTTTTGCTACAGTGGTATTTGCCGTGGTGTATTGGTAGGCGTCGAGTTTACTTATTACAAAATCTCTTTTTTGTGGGGTATACGTATAGTGCAAATAGGCATTGGCGGAGCCCCAGATCAGATTTCCCGCATAAATACCCGTTTCTAACCCTTTATTAGTGGAAATTCCCTGTGCATGGAGCGACTGTATGCTTATAAGCAAGAAGCTTAGTGTCGATTTGACACTAAATTTTATGGCGCGTATTATATTTTCCATGTTATTGTTATTCATTTAATTATGGTCTTATTTATAGGGCTAATTAAGGACGTCCTTATTGTTAAAAATGAGCCATTAATTAATTGCGGATTTATTGGGTAAAGATACGAATGCGTAGTAATTTTGCGCAACAAAAATAATCTGATTTATCTATGATGACTAATGAACAGCTGTTATCAGCCATTCGAAATCACGCACACCAAGTTTTCGATAATTTAACTACCGAGGAATTGGTGCAAAAAGCGCTTGAGAGACAAGAAGGTACCTTAACCGATATGGGTGCTTTGGCGGCCGATACGGGTGAATTTACGGGCAGAAGTCCGAAAGACAAATTTATGGTTCGCGATGCCAAAACGGCTGAAACCGTTTGGTGGGGCGCAGTAAACCAAGCCATTGAACAGGATCAATTTAATACCCTATTGATGCGTGTGATCCATCATTTAGAAACAAAAGATGTTTTCATACGTCACGCTTTTGCCGGTGCCGATCCCGAATACCGCGTAAATATCCAAGTCGTTACAGAAAGTGCTTACCAGAATTTATTCGCCAAGCATTTATTTTTACGTCCGAATACCCAAGAAACGACTCCCCAACCCACAGAATGGTTAATAATTGCCGCTCCATCTTTTAAAGCCGATGGACCTGAAGATGGGGTACGTCAGCATAATTTCACCATCGTTGATATGTCTCGCAAAATCATCCTTATTGGTGGAAGCGGTTATACAGGTGAAATCAAAAAAGGAATTTTTGGGGTTATGAATTATATACTTCCCCAAGAAAAGAACGTATTGAGTATGCATTGTTCTGCCAATATTGGTGAAAAAGGCGATACCGCTATTTTCTTTGGCTTGAGCGGAACAGGTAAAACGACCCTAAGTGCCGATCCCAATCGCAAATTAATTGGTGACGATGAGCACGGATGGTCTTCAAAAACGGTTTTCAACTTCGAAGGCGGTTGCTATGCCAAATGCGTAAATTTAACGGAGGAAAAAGAACCTCAAATCTGGAACGCGATTAAGCACGGGGCTTTAGTAGAAAACGTACGATTTATCAATGGGACCAATCAGGTAGATTTCGACGATATTTCGGTTACTGAAAATACCCGAGTGGCGTATCCTATTGAATACATCGACAATATTGCAGTTCCTTCTATCGGAGATGCGCCGAAGAATATTTTCTTCTTAACGGCCGATGCCTTTGGCGTGCTACCTCCCATATCTAAATTGACCCCGAGTCAGGCTATGTACCATTTCATAAGCGGTTACACCGCAAAAGTAGCGGGTACCGAAGCCGGTGTTACAGAGCCCCAAGCTACGTTCTCGGCGTGTTTTGGACAAGCCTTTTTACCCTTGCACCCGGCTAAATATGCAGAGATGTTAGGCAAGAAATTGACCGAAAATCCCGATGTGAATGTGTGGTTAATCAACACAGGTTGGACAGGCGGTCCTTACGGAGTGGGATCAAGAATGAAATTATCTTACACCCGTGCAATGATCACCGCTGCGCTAGAGGGTCAATTAAATGGCGAATTTACCGAACATCCGGTTTTTGGAATTCTTATGCCGAATGCCTGCGAAAATGTACCAGCTGAGTTGTTGCATCCCCGCAATACCTGGTCGGATCAATCGGCTTACGACGCCCAGTGTAATAAATTATCAAAACTATTCAATGATAACTTCGAGAAGTTTGCAGCGGGTTCCAGCGATGAAATCAAATCAGCAGCCCCCAAACTTGCCGAAATAAGCTAAAAAACCCGTTTTACGGATTCAAAAAAGCCACCGTTTTGCGGTGGCTTTTTTTATCTTTGCGTTTATCTATGAGCCCCAGTTCCCACGAAATCAAAAAACAATTTCTGCAATTCTTTGAGTCGAAAGTTCACCAATGTGTGCCTTCCGCACCTATTGTGGTGAAAGGCGACCCAACCTTGATGTTTACCAATGCAGGAATGAATCAGTTTAAAGATTTTTTCTTGGGAAACGCCAAAGCCACGCATACCCGCGTTGCCAATAGCCAGAAATGCTTGCGCGTAAGCGGCAAACACAACGATTTGGAAGAAGTGGGCCACGACCATTACCACCATACGATGTTCGAAATGTTGGGAAATTGGAGCTTCGGCGATTATTTCAAAAAGGAATCGCTTTCTTGGGCTTGGGAACTGCTTACCCGCGTATACCAACTTTCCGAAGACCGACTTTATGTGAGCGTTTTTGAAGGCGACGACAAAGAAGGACTGGCTTTTGATCAGGAATCGTATGACATTTGGTTGTCAATGGTTCCCGCTTCCCATATTGTTCGGGGAAACAAAAAAGATAATTTTTGGGAAATGGGCGATACAGGTCCCTGCGGTCCCTGTTCTGAAATACATTACGATATGCGTTCAGACGAAGAACGTGCCCAGCAAGACGGTGCGCTGTTGGTCAATGCCGATCATCCGGAGGTAATCGAAATATGGAATAATGTATTCATGGAATTTAACCGTTTGGTCGATGGCTCTTTGCAAGCCTTACCTGCCAAACACGTGGATACGGGAATGGGATTTGAACGCCTCGTTCGGGTTATCCAGCAGAAAAAATCCAATTACGATACCGATATATTCAGTTATATCATCCAAAAAACAGGCGAACTTTCCAAGGTACCTTATGGGTATTCCGAAAAATCAGACATCGCCCACCGCGTTATCGCCGATCATATACGCGCCGTGGTAATGATTATTGCCGACGGACAGTTACCGGCCAATAACGGAGCCGGATACGTGGCCCGACGGATTTTGCGCCGTGCCGTTCGATACGGATACAGCTATTTGAACTTGACCCAACCGTTCTTGTCTGAATTGGTGCCAGCTATAGCGGATTTCTTCAAAGATTCATTCACAGAAATTCAGCAACAAGAGGCCTTTATCCAAAAGGTGATTCGGGAAGAAGAACTTTCTTTTTTCAGAACCTTGAGCTTGGGAATGGGCCGCTTGAACGACTTCTTCGAACAAAACAGCGGACAAGCGATTTCAGGAGAAATGGCTTTTGAGTTATACGATACCTTTGGATTTCCGATAGATCTTACCGAATTGATTGCCCGTGAAAAAGACATTCAAATCGATCTTGATGGATTTCAAAAGGCCTTACAAGAACAAAAGAACCGTTCCAAAGCAGATGCCAAAAAGGATACCGGCGATTGGAATGTGCTTGTGAACGATGCCCAAGAAACGTTTTGCGGGTACGATCACGTAACGAGTACCACCCGCATTTCGCGCTTCCGTCAAATAGAACAAAAAGGGAAAATTTACACCCAATTGGTACTGGATGAGTCGCCCTTTTATGCCGAAAGTGGCGGACAGGCGGGAGATACCGGCGTTTTAATAGGCGAGGATGGGTCCGTAATTGAGATTTTCGACACCCAAAAAGAAAATAAACTACACGTTCTCTTTACCAATACTGCAATTTCCAATCCCGAGCAAACTTTTACAGCCAACGTAAATACCGCCCGTAGAAACTTGATTTCGAGCAACCACAGTGTGACCCATTTAATGCATTCGGCATTGCGCGAGGTATTGGGTTCTCATGTGGCCCAGAAAGGCAGCTTGGTAAATGCCGAGGGTTTACGATTTGATTTTGCCCATTTTGGAAAAATGACCGATGTCGAAATTCAAGAGGTGGAAGCACGCGTAAACCAAAAGATACGCGAAAATATTGCCTTGGTCGAATTCCGCGATTTGCCCATTCAAGAGGCCCGCGATAAGGGCGCAACGGCTTTATTTGGCGAAAAATACGGTGAATTTGTGCGTGTAATACAATTTGATGCGGCCTATTCGATGGAATTATGCGGGGGAACCCATGTAAAACAAACGGCCGATATTGGCTTGTTTAAATTGATTTCGGAGGGAAGTGTTTCTGCCGGTGTTCGAAGAATTGAAGCATTCAGTAATGAAGGCGCTTGGCAATGGGTGCAATCCAAATTGAACGAACTGCAAGCGGTTTACGAAAAACTGCAATCTCCCAAAGATATTTTGCAGTCGCTCGATAAACTGTTAGACCAGCAAAATCAGTTAAAAAAGCGCCTAGAAGCCATGGA
>CAMBBZ010000084.1 GCA_945863965.1 Chitinophaga pinensis
ATTAGCGGAACCGATACCCGGGTTTACACCCATGCCTTGCGACAAGAAATATCGGCAGTGTTAGTGGGAGTGGGAACCTGGGAAATTGACCATCCTGAATTATCCGATCGCTTTCACGGTGGACCCCAACCCATACGCATCGTATTAGATCCTAAGGCAATAGGAACCTACAATCGGGCGGTTGATGCACCCGCTCAAACGTGGGTAATCACAGAGTCCCGCCATGAACAGCGAGGCAATGTGCACTTTTTTGCGCTTCCCGGTATTGGGACTTCGCTGCAGGGTTTAATGGACTTTCTCTATGCAAAAAACATCAATTCCCTATTGGTAGAAGGGGGGGCACCCACTCTGAATCGCTTTTTTGAAAGTGGCTTAGTCGATGAAATTCACCGCTTCCAACACCGTGAAATCAACTTCGAAACCGGTATTTTAGCGCCTGCTGTCGTTCACCTAAATCACCGTATTCATACTCATTTCGAGACTTCCGACTTATTGGTATATGACGCTCCTTTTTAATCAATGGATGGCTCTCGGACTGAGTGCGGGACTATCGGTCGGTATTTTTTTAATCTTCAAATGGGTTGCAAACCGCCAACTCTTTTTGCCGGCAGTAATTGTTTGGAACTACCTTATTTGTGTAGGTCTTGGTTCCTTATTTATATATGATACTCCCATTTTTACGCGATCTGCCTTGCAAACTTCTGGATTTTTCCCAGTAGCCGCTTTGGGAATTTTATTCATGTCAACCTTCTTACTTATGGGTCGCGCCACCGCAAAATCGGGCGCCGCGATGAGCGCGGTATCGTCAAAAATGAGCGTCGTAATACCCGTTATACTGGCTTTAGGTTTCTATTCGGAACCCATTTCGTTGTGGGGCGTATTGGGTATCGGTTTGGCCTTGATGGCGGTTTTTTTAATCACCTACCAGCCGCAAACCGAAATCCGATTGGATCGGTCTTTAGGATGGGTTTTCTTAGGAAGTGGTTTGGTAGATTCGGGTTTGAATGCCGTTAAATACGCCGAATATGCACACTGGGGGAACCTACAAATTGCGGTTTTAACCTTCAGCGGGGCGGCCCTTACAGGTCTCGTATATTTGGGTATTCAAAAACAAATCAGCGCGTTGTGGAATCGGAATTCTTTTCTCTGGGGAAGCCTTCTCGGGGTGGTGAACTTGTTCTCGATTTTTGCTGTGTATAACGGCATCGATGCGTTTCCAAAGAAAACAGCCGTATTTTTTACCCTGAACAATATTTCTGTGGTGGCCTTAACCTTTATTTTTGGATTGGTTTTAGGGGAACGGTTTTCCCAAAGAAGTTTATACGGGTTGGCTTTAGCCGTTTTAGCCATATTTTTGTTAGGTTGAGTTCCCTATTTTCAGATACCTATAACGAGATCGAGCGCGAGGCAGAAGCCTCTATTCGAGAAAAGGGCTCCAAGTTTCTCGCCTATAGCTTTAAAGTAAACAGCGAAACCGAAGTCAAACAAAAAATACAAACGTTAAAAGCACATTATCCCGATGCAACGCATCATTGCTATGCCTATATCATAGGCGAGGGACAAGAAGCGCAGCGGGCGAATGACGATGGCGAACCCGGCAATAGTGCGGGCAGACCTATTCTTCGGGCCCTATTGAGTGCCGATTTAACCAATATATTGGTGGTGGTGGTTCGGTATTTTGGGGGAACCATGTTGGGAATACCAGGGCTTATTCAGGCCTATGGAGATTCAGCCAAAGGGGTGTTGTTACTTTCGGGAAAAATGCAAAAAATTCAAGAAGATATATTTGAAATTTTCGCCAATTTTGAACACGAACAACAGATTCACCAATTGCTGAAACCCTACGATCACCGGGTAATTGAACGGGAATATTTGGAACAGGTGCGATACCGAGTTTCGGTGCGCCGCAATCAGGCCTTGCAGTTTTTATCCAAAGCGCAAGAGGCCTATCAACTGCTGGTGAAATCGATCAGAAATTAACACATTTTAGTGCCTTGCTCTTGTATTAAGCAGTTTCGGTTAAGGGCGGAAGTGGCGTGCCTTCTTCTAGGGAAATCCGTTTATCGGTATCGCTTGTTGCGTTTCCGAGTATCATGCGGACGTATTTGATTTTTTTGCCCGCTCTGAGCCAAATGTTTTCATAATAGGTCTGAATATTTAAAAATTCAGGTAACGGTCGTAACGCATAGACATCGTTGATGTTGGCCTCTACCGTTAAACCGTCTAAAACGGCTTGTTCCAAGGCGGTTTGATAAAACAAATCGCTATCGGTTTTGATATTCAATTTGCCTTGGGCGTGCATGATTTCGCGGTATATATTCAAAAACTTGCCGCTGCACAAGCGTTTCGTGCGTTTGTGGGGTTGTGGATCCGGAAATGTGATCCAGGCTTCAAAAATTTCGTCGGTTTCGAAATAGGAGGCCGCATTGTCGATCTGAATGCGTAAAAATCGCACATTCGTGAGGCCTAACTCCAGTGCGCTCTTGGCACCGCGCCAAAGCCGATTTCCTTTTATATCAATGCCTATATAGTTAATATGGGGATTCAATTTCGCCAATCCCAAACTGTATTCGCCTTTGCCACAGGCGAATTCTACGACTATAGGGTGGTCGTTCCCAAAGATTTCCCTCCATTTTCCTTTTGTTTCATGGGTATAATCATAGGTATTCTCGAATGTTTCAAACTCGGCAAACTTGATTAATTTGTTTTTTGGTGACCCCATTTCTTCACAAAAAAACGTGTTTTTTAGCAGTTCCCCTACATTTGCAGTCGTGTTATTGTCGCCACAGCTACTGATACAAGCTTATTCCTCGGGTTCTTTTCCTATGGCGGACCCTGAAGAGGACAATCAAATTTATTGGCATACGCCCGTAATGCGAGGCATTATCCCTTTAGACGATCGGTTTCATGTATCAAAAAATTTACAGCGTTTGTATCGAAAAAATACCTTTTCGATTTATGTAAATCGCAATTTTGAGGCGGTATTGCGACAATGTCAAAGTTTGCGCGCCGATGATACTTGGATTTCAGAAGAAATAGTTAACGCTTATTTGGGATTGCATGAAATGGGCTTCGCACATAGTTTTGAGGCCTATCAAAATGGTGAACTAGTAGGGGGGTTGTACGGGGTGAGCATTGGCAAGGCCTTTTTTGGGGAAAGCATGTTTCACACCGTGACCGATGCGAGTAAAATTTGTTTGGTGTATTTGGTGGAGTTTTTGCGCGACCACCATTTTCAATTGCTCGATACCCAATATTTAAATCCGCATATTGTTCAATTTGGAGCGTATGAGATTCCGCATAAGGAGTATATGAGGCTCTTGAATAAAGCTATCTGATACTCGCTGCGCTCGCGGGATACTCGGCTGGCGCCTCGTATGGGACTCCCTTCGGTCGTGTGGGACTCGCTGCGCTCGTATGGGTGTTCCTTTCGTTCGTGAGAGAGGCTCGCTGCGCTCGTATGGGTTTCGATTTCTTCTCGGGGGACTCGGCTGTCGCCTCGTGTGGGACTAACTTTGTTCGTGTGGGAGACTCACGTTGTTCGTAGAGGTAAGGTGGCGTTTTTTATATTCGGGGTTTTTGTGGAAATTTGAAGACCGTGAAACTCCACATACGTCACAACGACCGGCTATTTTTTGCCCATTTGGATAATCCCATTTCTTTGGCATTAGGATTTGGTCCCGATGCCGAAAATCCCAACGCCTTCCACATCAATCCCGCTCATTTTGAGCCCATTCGCGTGGGTGATTTTGTGGGGGCCGTTGCCGAAGGCGGCAGCGCCAATTGCGAGGTGGTTACGTATTGCGCGCATGGAAACGGCACCCATACCGAGTGCGTGGGCCATTTGAGTTCCGAGCGCATTCACGTATCGGAGGTGTTCCAAACGCCCAATTTGCTTGCCCAACTCATTTCGGTGCCCCTTTTAACCGATGCAGACGGAAGGTCTTGTATCACGGCCCATTCTTTTGTGGAAATCGAATTTGAGCGCGTTCCTGCCATCATTATCAGAACCCTTCCCAATACCACCGATAAAAAATCGAGGGTTTGGTCGGGTAACGAGCCTCCGTATTTCACCATAGAAGCCATGCAATTGCTCGTGGATGCCGGTTTTGAACATATTTTAACCGATTTGCCGTCGGTAGATCCCGAAGAAGACGCCGGGGCCTTGGCGGCACATCGCATTTGGTGGCAATATCCGCAAAATACCCGCAGGCATGCCACCATTACCGAGTTGATTTTCGTGCCTAATACCGCGGCTCCGGGCTTGTATTATTTGCAATTAATTTTGCCCAAAATCCATTCCGATGCCGTGCCTTCACAACCCTTGATTTATCCCTTGCATTTGGATGTCTGAGAAGTTTCTCTATGCGGCCAATATGCTGGCATCAAGGTGCTGGCGTTCTCAGATTTCCCCCGAAAAAATAAAAGAAATCGTGGTGGTGAAATGGGATGAAATTGGCGATATGGTTACCGCCGTGCACGTTTTTCAGTTGCTGAAAGACTTCGCACCGCAGGCGCGATTGACGGTTTTGTGTAAACCTTTCGTGGGAAGCCTTATTAACGCCAATCCATATATCGATAGGGTGGTTTACGATATACGCGACCTGCCGGTCAAAGCCGATGTGTGGGTCGAACTTCGGGGTACGTGGAGAACCTTTTGGCTTTCTTTGTGGCGCACCCAAAAAGTGCGTTTGGATCGGGGGCGGGTGCGATTTTTACAACGAGGCAATCAGGCCCACGAGCGCCTAACTAATTTTAGAATTGTGGAACCTTTAGTGGGCGATATTCCATGGTCGAGCGCGCCTTTGCACCTGAGTAAGGAGGATGCGAATGCCGCAGAGAATATCTTGAGTGACCTTTTAGGAGATGCTGTTTCCACGCCTTTTGTGGTGGTGCATCCAGGAGGTAGAAGTTTGCTAAGGCGTTGGCCCATTGATAGATTTGTGCCTGTAATTAAAGAAATGTATGCCAAGCGGGGATGGAAGTCGGTGGTTATTGGCACACCCGATGAAGCAACGATTGTGGAACAAATTGTAGCAGGCAGCGAGGGGGCGGCTTTGGCGTGGATTACTACGGCCGGTTTAGGTACGTTTGCCTCGGTAATCAGCCGGGCGGAGTTGTTCTTAGGAAATGAAAGCGGCCCCTTGCAAATTGGCGATGCCATGGGCGTTAAGAGTATAGGGTTGTTTGGTCCGGGTGTAAAAGAGGTGTTTTATCCGCAAACGCCGGGTTCTCAGGTATTGCATCCGATTTTGGATTGCAATCCCTGCGACCAAGTGCATTGCGTGCAGCCAGAGAATCGGTGCATTGATATAACGCAAGTGGCCGATGTTTTGAATGCCATTGAGCGTAGTAAAGTTTGAGGTATTTATCGGACAATCGCCGTTAGTAGCGGAATAAGGGCGTTTTACCAAACATTTCGGTTGTTCATTTACAATTTATTAATAGTGGTATGGTTTTTGTTAATTTTGAATTATGCAAAAGCCCTTCGAAATTACCGTATTGGGAACGTCTTCGGCAACACCCACCAAAGACCGAAATCCCAGCGCGCAATACGTTCGTTTGGACAAGCATGTATTTCTTTTTGATTGTGGCGAAGGCACACAAAATCAATTGTTAAAAAATCAGTTAAAACTACAAAAAATACGTTTCGTATTGATTTCCCACTTGCATGGAGATCATTATTTTGGATTGCCGGGTTTAATTACCTCGATGTCTTTATTCAATCGCACCGAACCCTTAACCTTGATTGGTCCTGCAGCTGTTTGGGATTTTTTACAACTGGTTATTCAAACGGGTGGCGGCGAATTGTCGTACCCCATTACCTTTATACCCACCGATGCCTCAAATTCACAAATGGTGGTTGATGAACCGGACTTTAGTATCACTACGGTGCCGCTCAAGCACCGCATTCCTTGCACGGGATTTGTGCTTCGCGAAAAAGGTCCGATTCGAAAAATAAATGTAAATGCCTGTATCGATAATGGCGTGCCGGTATCGTTCTATGAAACCTTAAAAACAGGTTCCGATTACGAAACACCAAGCGGTCGCTATATCGAAAACGAAGCCCTCACCTTTGCGGTTCCCTCGCTCCGCACCTTTGCTTACATTACCGACACGATATACGATCCGAGTATTGTGCCGTTCATCCAAGGTGCTACCTTGTTGTATCACGAGTCTACGTTCTTGCACGAACGTTTGTCGCGGGCCGAAGAAACCTTTCACACCACCGCAAAACAAGCCGGAATGTTGGCCCAAGAAGCCGAAGTATGTCAATTAATGCTCGGACATTACAGCGCTCGATACGACGATTTAGAGCCGCTTTTGGGGGAAGCCAAAGAACACCACCAAGACACTATTTTGGGTCTAGAAGGTTTAAAATTAGAGCTTAAAGGGGTATTTGCAGCGCATAATTTGGAGGTCCTCAGCGGCCGTGCATACTAAACCGAACACCGCTGAAACTGTGCATAAATGCCCACTTTTGGGCAATCTATCCGTTTTATATTCGTAGGATAGCAATATGGCGGGACCGAAAACAGGAAGTAATGGGGGTAAAAAACCGGTAAGCGATTTTTTAAAGGACAAGCCGAGCGATCGCGAATCGCGTATAACAGGTCGGGAAATTTTCGCAGCCGCCTCGCTAAAAAATGAAACCACCCGAAGGGTATTGGGTTTTTTACTGCTAACTTTTTCAACCGTTACATTTATAAGCTTTACCTCTTTCTTTTTTTCTTGGAAGTCGGATCAAAGTTTCTTGGCCGATGCTAATTGGGAAACGTATTTAGAAGAACTGGGCGACGTGAAAAATGCAATGGGTTATTTGGGCGCCCGTTGGTCCTACCAAATGGTGCATAATGGATTCGGTTTAGGCGCTTTTGCAATTCTGCCTTATATGGTCTTTACCGGTCTGTATTTACTACTCAATTACAGACCATTTTCATTGTTGCGCATGCTGTTGCATACGCTTATTTTCATGACGTGGTTTTCTTTGTTTTTGGGGTTTATTTTTCAAATTTGGGCGCCGCTGTTGGGTGGTTCTTTTGGGTATTTTAGCATACAAGAGCTTCAGGCCGGTATTGGTATTACGGGTGCATTTGTGTTTTTAGGGGTATTTGCTTTTTTGTATTATATGATTATCGTAAATGCCAATCCTTTTGAATCGCTCCAAATGAAGACCCCTGACTTGGTCGAAGAGGACGCGTTGGATACGGTATCAGAAGACAATCCATTTAACGATGGGGTGTTTGAACCACAAATTTTCGAAGATGAATTTCGGGAAACAACCCAATCGCCCGATTCACAGCAAGAACGGCAAACTGAGGAATTTCCCCCAGAAAT
>CAMBBZ010000085.1 GCA_945863965.1 Chitinophaga pinensis
TGAATAACCGAATCTCCCGATTCTTCTGGAGATCCATCTCCGAAGTCCCATTTGATCGATTTAACTTTCTTTTTATTCACTTTTGCCACGAGTTTAACGGGTTCACTCGGACATTTGCCTTTTCGTGCTATGGTAAAATCGTATTCAACGTTTTCAAACAAGGCGCCGGCCGAATAGCTATAGCTCTCGTAGTCACCCGTGCCATAGGCCACTACAAAGCAACCAGTTTCGCATTCTACAGTATTGGATGATGGATTAACTACGGCTACTCGCGCATAGGAAAAATTACCAAAAGTAGTAGTAACGTCGGTAAACACACTGGCATTCAAAAATACCCCATTCAATTTAACAGTCGCCTTTGCCGTGCGATCGACTAAGATGTTAACAAAATGAGTGCGCATATTACTTGTGGTAGCGGTACCCACCGTCGTTTTAATCAGCCGTTGATTCACGTCTGGAGAAATAAAGATGGCTGGATCTCCATTATTACTACTGGCCCAACCGTTGCAGGCGCCATTCTTCATGTATTGTGAAACATACGCAGGCTTAGACGTTCGTATGTTTACTGCCACTTCGGTAGCTTGATTGCGATATATCCATTGGCCTTTTTTGAGTATCGTTTCGGCTAATGTTCCATTTATATAAACTTCTGTGGTATCATAAGCGGCCACAACTTTATAGGAATATCCGCTAGTTTGCCTAGAAAATGGCATTAATACATAGTTCTTTCCTAGAGCCACGGTAGGCAATACTTGGGTATACAAATGATCTCTACCATTTAGACCACTCCCACAATTTCCTTTTGTAACATGGGAGGAGCGAGCTCCAGAAAACACATTGATTTTACCACAACCCTCGATAACCCGGATACGCGTACCCGTTAAATCTCCCAAACTTGAATTGGTAGTTGTCCATGACGTTAAGGCAGGATCTGTATTATTTCGGCCGTCTGCACTGCGTGACTGAACTTGATAAATAGTACCTATTTGCCCTAAAGTTACCGTGTAAGGCGTACCTGCGGCTTTACCTCCTTTGGTTAATGCCGTGGGTGTTATTTCAACCTTAACGCTGTTATCCATGGCAATAATCACGAATTCACTTTCCCCGTAACTGCTTGACCCTATTCTTGCATTGGGCTGAAAGCTCTGAACAAAATATTCCGGAGCGGCAGGGATACTTTCGTAGGGTAATACAAAAGTGCCATCGGATCGATTTAATTCCAAATTCAAACAATATACATTCACGGGATCATCCGCTTGCAAACGCAGGCCTCGTTTTGAATTTAAATCAGCACCCCCAAACTCAGAACCCACGGGATAGTAAAAACTATTATCCACCGCTATACGGTTTACCCGATTCTTAGTAATATTTACCGTTATAGAAGATCCCGTTAAGCGGGGATTGTCTACCCGAACCCGGGTGTCTTTATCGGATGTAACAAATAGCAGCAAGGTATCAGGCAAACCTCCGTTCCTTGTTTCCATTTCCATGAACGACATGAAAAACAATTTGCCCGTAGAGCTAATCTGAGCTTTTGCGCTTCCCTGAAGAACAAACAATCCTAATATAAAAAGGCCCCTCAAGAGGGACTTACAATACGAAGTAGGCATCTTATCGATATAAATGGTGCTTTGATAGTTGATATAGTAACGATTAAACACTCAAAATGTTGTAACTATGACCCCGTAAATCGGCTGTGCGTTGCCTCAATGACGTGTTTAAAAAGCAATCACCCCACTAAAAATGAGCTCTTCCGCATCGTACAAGGCCAAAAATTGACCTGGTGTGACATTTCGCTGTATATTACTAAAAATTACTATAATATCTCCTTGCGTATTTTGGGTAATTTGACACGAAAATGGGGTTTGGCGATACCGTATCTGACATACGAAATTTTGACATTTGAGCGACAATTCTTTTAAACTCGGGCGAACCCAATGTGCCTCCTCTTTACTGATTTTCAAACCTCGGTAACCCAAACCCGCATGGTCTTCCCCCTGACCCACATAAATGATATTATCAGCCACCGATGTTTGAATTACGAACAGAGGCAATATTTTCCCTCCAATATTCAAACCCCTCCGCTGTCCCCGAGTATAAAAATGAGCCCCTCGGTGCACCCCAATCTCAACTCCCATTTCAGGACCTAACTCCAAACGCAACAAAGCCGAATCCGCATTCCCCTCTTGGGAAATTTGTGTTTCATACTCCAATACCGATGGGTGTGTTCGGTCGATTTCAATAACCCTCCCCTCTTTTGGCGCCAGCTGTTGCATTAAAAAATCGGGCAAACTCACCTTACCAATGAAACAAAGCCCTTGAGAATCCTTTTTATCGGCCGTTACCAAATTCAACTGGGTGGCTATACTTCGCACTTCGCTTTTCTGTAGTTCTCCAATTGGAAACAGCGCTTTCGATAACTGCTCTGCATTGAGCTGACACAAAAAATAACTCTGGTCTTTATTTGGATCTAACCCTCTAAGTAACTGGTATTCTATCTCTCCGCTCTCGTTTTGAAACACGCCTTTGCGAACGTAGTGACCTGTGGCCACGAAATCAGCGCCTAGTTTTAGCGCTTCCTTCAAAAACAAGTCAAATTTAATTTCTCGATTGCAAAGCACATCGGGATTCGGCGTTCGACCCTCCTGATACTCTTTGAACATATAATCTACAATCCTATCCTTGTATGCCGCACTAAAATCCACGACTTGAAAAGGAATTCCTAATTGCTCGGCCACCATCATGGCATCACGGCTGTCGTCAATCCACGGACATTCATCCTCCAAGGTAACAGTGGCATCGTTCCAATTTCGCATGAACAACCCCACCACGTCATATCCTTGTTGCACAAGCAGATAAGCCGCCACCGAGCTGTCGACTCCGCCACTCATTCCCACCACCACGCGTTGCTTGTTTTGTATTATATCTTGCCCAGCCATTTACGTAAAAACCATTCGGTACTTAAAAAAATCGACAACAATACGAAAATCCAAATCCATTCTTCAAAGGGAATATAGCGCTCAATTTTGACTATTCGCCCCGAATCCAATCCCAATTTTTTCACTTGGGAAGCCCATTCACGGGCTTGGCTGCGAAAATCGCCAAAAACGCCACCCGTTTTATTTGCAAGTTTCGCCAATTCTTGATGTTGGGCGCGACTTTGCGACAATTCCAGGTTGTTTTCCGATACAGAAATGGCACTCTTCCCCCATTGAACTCCGCTGGCTTCATGCAACCAAACCCGCGATACGCCCGCTTTGGTGGCGTTCAAATAACTCACCAATTCCCCATTCTCTGAAAAAATAGGTAATTTTCGGGGTTCGCTACCGGGCTCTTTCAAAAACGCATCCATACCCGACTTTACTTGCTTTTCACCGGCATCGTCGTAATAAATCCATTTAATTTTACGTTTTTCTCCCACCGCCATAAATCCCTCAGGAGAAACAAACTCCCACCCTTTTTTACCGTTGGCCTCGCGCGACATACGCTGCACGTTGCGGGTTACCCACGCATCAAAAAGAGGCGATTCGCCTAACTTCCTCGACTCATTCATACGCCAGCGCCAAATTCCAGCCCCCATAAAAATAGATTGTAAAGGCTTTTCTACGCGCGTAAACATCAGAGGCACTTCTGTTTTACTGCCTCCCCAATTTTGAAAAAGTTGCACCTCATCGATACCCACTTTAAAAGCCAACAACGGACTTTCCACAGCTGTCCACAAACGGTAAATCGAATTCGCTTCTGGCAATTCAAAAGCGCTAAACTGGCTGTTTATTTCCGGAATTGCTTCTTGAAGTCCGTTCAATCCACGGCGCATTAACTGCGCTTCTCGGCCGGTAAACAAGACTTGCATTGTTTCATTGTTAAACACAAACCACCAAGTGGGCAGCGCTTTTTTCTTTATCGCGGCTAGCGTTACCGCCGATTTCAGTCCGTGTGCGATGTATAAGTCAGCCCCCGATTTCAAGCCCTCGCTTTCCGGATAGGCCCTAATGCGGTAGGCTTCCTTGCCTAGCAACGCCAATTGTAATGCCTTTATATCGGGGTGCACCCCGCCGTAAATTAAATCAATCGTTTTTTGGGCATCCCGGACCTGTATCAGTGCCGATTTTCGGTTATTAATTAGGTTTTTCTCTCCCAATAGGGGCAAAACACGAATGGAAACGTCTAATAAGTCCGACTTTATTTGATTGGTATTCAGCGTGAAACTCAGCTTCTTTTGCTGTCGGTTCGATAATGGCATCCATGTTTCGTTAAAAAGACGGACCCCGTTAACCCAACATTCGATATTTAGCAAACGGCCTTTGGCGGCAACCGCCTCAACGGTGCCTTCTACTTCGGTTTCGTTCCCTTGGTACACGTCCAAATTGGCCAATACCTCTTGAATGCTTAAGTCGGTATAAGCCGTGGTATCACCGAGGCCTAAGCTGGCAATCGGACCCAGCTCACTGCTTTCCCATGATTCCAATGCACGCCCTTGGTTTACGATTCCATCGCTAAGGAACAGCCGCAAATCGGTCTGCGCCTTTTGGGCTTGCATATGCGCGAATACCGGATCGAGGCGTGTTGAATTTCCCCCGAGAGTAGCGCGATTGGCAAATGGCACTACCGTTTCTGCAAAGGCAAAACGACGGAATGATACATTCGAAAATTCTTGCTCTAATGAATCTAAAAAAAGGGCTGCATTTTTCTGATCAGACCCCGTAGAGGCCGATGCATCGAAGTACACATCCCAACGTGCCGGACGGGTTTCATTTTTATTAAAATGCAAATACGGATTGAAAATCCACAACACCACCAAGGCGATAGAAAGGCCTCTGAGCACCGCCGCCAACTTCCATAATGGGTGCTTTGACCATAAAAACCGGTATGCCCACCACGATAGTATCAGTCCAGCTAAGCCCGACAAAAACCATGCATACGCGGGAACTTGCATTAAATTAGGAACGGTTGTATTAACGGGCTAATTGCACCTTATGGGTATCGGTTCCCCCGGCATGCGTTACTTCAATTAGGTAGGTTCCGTTGGGCATTGCGCGCAAGGGAATCGCAAATTGATTGCCCGCAGGTACTTGGCTTTCAAATAACAAACGACCGTCGGTGCTAAAAACGCGCACATCTTGTAAGTGGCTGCCCACCAATTGTAATTCTTGGCCCGAAACCGGATTGGGGTACACGCGGGTGGTATTGCCACTCACCGATTGTATATTCAAACCCCAACGTGCGTAAACATTGTAAATTAAGGTATCTACCTCATTCGGTCGGTTTTGATCCCAGATCGCGTATTGAATTACCGCAGAATCCGCAGATCCGATTGGGAAAACATCTAACTTCATATCAACCGTATCACCGGGCTTGATTGCGGAATACGATCCGGATGCAGGAAAATTCGGCAAGCAATCGCGGTTATCGCAAAAAGAAATCATCCAAGATGAGGGAAAATCCAATTTGATTTTGCGATAATTAATAATCATATCGGAATTAGTTTTATTGTAAAACGAAATTTTGCACGATTTAAATCCATCGGGTAGGTTTTCATCTGCGTAAAACACCGCTTCACTTCCTTTAACCAAACCTATCGTTCTTTGGGCGTTTGCCGCGCCCATCAAGGCAAAAGCGCATAAAATGGCTGTGATTTTATTCATAATTACAAAAATAACCAATTAATCCCACAAACGTTCAAAACGATTGACACCATTGGGTCAAAGAACGTACTTCTCCACCGAAAAGGGTATGCGCTTGTAGGTCACTTGGAGTGGGCGTATCATGATAGGCATAACGATAGGTGTATATGCCGGCGTTCATACCGCCTTCCACATCGGTTTGCGCATTATCGCCAATATAAAGGCATTCGGAAGCGTCGATACCGGCAAAATCCAAGGCCGCATCAAAGAACGCTTTAGTGGGTTTAGCCGTGCCAAAGGCCTCCGAACTTTGCATGTATGTCACGTATGAATCCAAGCCCGATTCGGCCAATTTAATCCGCTGGGTTTCTTCAAATCCATTGGTTAAAATACCGATTTTTACATGCTCGTAAAAAAAGCCCAAGCACTCGCGCGCTCCCGGAATCAAAACGGTCATTCGCGGACAGATGTCTAGATATTCGTCCCACACATTAGGAGGATACAATGCCGGGGGAAGTCCCATTTGCGCAAACGTATCGGTAAAGCGGGCGGTTCGTAGCACGTCTTTCGTTACTTCACCTTGCTCATAACGCTTCCAATAGGCAAGATTCACATCTTGGTATAGCTGAATAAATTGTTCTTGGCGATAACCAGTATGTAGCTCCAATTGGTGCCGCACATATAATTCATTTAAAGCCTCACGGGCATTCGCATCAAAATCCCAAAGGGTATTGTCAAGATCAAAAAAGACCCATTTCAGGGGTTTCTTGCTAAGTGGGTGTATGAGCATAGGTTACGTTGAAAATATTCGATTCGTATACAACAACGTGTTCAATGCTTAATTACAAGGCATCCACATGGGCACAGAGTGCCTCAAAAATCACCTCGATTTCTCCCATGCCAGGAACGCCTCTGTAGGCACCCTTTTGCTGGTAATAATCTTGTAAGGGAAGGGTTTTATTTTGATATTCGCGGAAGCGATTGCGAATGGTGTCTTCGTCTTGATCATCAACACGACCGCTGCTTTGTCCGCGCAGCAACAAGCGTTTCACCAATTCGTCTTCGGCTACTTCTAGACCCAATACCAAGTGTATTTGCGTATCGAACTCAGCCAACAAGGCATCGAGCGCTTGGGCTTGAGGGGTGGTACGGGGAAAACCATCAAATATAAAACCGCTCGCTTCGCTGTGGTCCTTCATGTAATTGCGCACCATTCCTACAACCACCTCATCGGGTACTAAATCCCCTTTGGATATATAGGCATCGGCTTGCAGGCCCAACTCGGTTCCTGCCTTTCGCTCGGCACGAAGTAAATCGCCTGTAGAAATGTGTTTAAGCCCGTAAGCTCCAATTAATTTTTCGCTTTGCGTACCTTTTCCGGCGCCTGGAGGTCCGAACAATATCAAATTTAACATAGCTGCTTTACACTTAGTGCGTGCAAAGTAACACACAAACCGATCGAAAGTCCAAACCGTTCGACCGACGAATTTTGCCCCACTCTGCGTAAATTAAATTGTAATACGAAAAAAAAAGGCCGTAATTCGTAAATTAGAACTAACGAAACATTTACAATAAACATGAAAAAAATCCTACTTGCCCTAACAGCAGTGAGCTTGATGGCAACGATGAACAGTTGTGGTGATGACGAACCGAATGGTGATGGCAACTCTGCCCCCTTAACTGTTGAACAAAAACAACGCGCTTTAGT
>CAMBBZ010000086.1 GCA_945863965.1 Chitinophaga pinensis
GGTGGACATTAATATTGTAGTTCAAAGTGTGGCGCCAATAGGACCACAGCGCATCTCGAGTTGCAAGGACATCGAGTGTTCCGCCGCAGGCGGAATGTATCGAGATGGAAACCACCTCAAACCTCAATCACAGCGCATCTCGAGTTGCAAGGACATCGAGTGTTCCGCCGAAGGCGGAATGTATCGAGATGGATACTACATCAAACCACAGTCACAGCGCATCTCGATTTGCAAGGACATCGAGTGATTTCGGAGCGCAGCGCAGAAATAGTATCGAGATGGATACTATAACAAACCACCATCTGAAGTTTCACGTGGAACTTAAACCAGAGAAATAGGCAATAGCCGAATCCTCTAAACCGCGCATTACGATGGCTTCGTCCTCCGACTTGTCGCCATATCCCATCAAATGAAAAAGCCCGTGAGAGACCACACGCACGTATTCATTCATAAAATCAACGTTAAATTGTTCGGCATTCTCTCTTATGCGATCCATTGATAAATAGATCTCACCATCTATAACGCCCTCATTATCAGACATATCGAACGTGATGATGTCGGTAAAAGTGTCGTGATTTAGATGTGAAACATTGATGGCGTGCAACTCCTCGTCCGTTTGATGAATATAAACGAGAGAATCAATGTTAAAATTATGATTATCAGCGAAATATACAAGCATTTTTCGAATGTCCTTGCGCATTTCCGCACTTAGGAATCGAGACCGACCGAGAAATTGAATAGATAACGACATTACCGCAAAAGTAACAGCGTTCCCGATTTTTCAATGCGTTTCTGACGATATAACGCCGTTACCTTGTATACATAAATACCGTCTGGGACTACCTCGCCTGAAACTCGACCGTCCCAACCCTCTAATGCATCTCCAAAATAGAGCTGCTGACCCCACCGATTATAAATCGACAGTTGCGACTCGCCCTTTTTTATGGCGGGATTTGATATCTTAAAAGTGGGATTAATCCCCTCCGGAGTAAAGGCATTCGGGATTAATAAGGTATCCATCAAACTGCTATCGAAACCCAAATTGACCAATATTGGATTGCTATACGTATACCCCCGTTTTTCGGCAGACCATAAGTTTGTCTCTCCTTTGATACGGACCCAATAAGAACCGAATGGAGGAAGAGTAAAGTTGGTATTAAAAGTGCGACCCACAGAGGACCAGCTGCTAGTAACGTCTGTTTCAATGGAATAGTCAAAATTACCGCCGAGTATGCCCCACTGCTGATTGTCGTTCCAACTTAAAGAACGGTTGCTCGCTTCCAAGAAAATCGTTCGGATCGGTAAAGAAGAATCTGCGGGCTCTCCACAAATGTTGTAACGAACTACCCTAAAATTCACAGAACTCTCTTGTGTGCCACTTCCTAAATGATTGAAGGCAAAGGTTCCTGGAGATATTGGGTATGTGCGCGTGGATGTCCAAGGATTGAATCCGGACTGATATTGGATGTCTATACTATCCCCTGAATTGGCATAGCCTTCTAGAGAAATCGTATTATCGTCGACAACGGAAGCGAAATATAGCTGGGTAGACTTACTAGGCTTGATAAAATCGGCGACAAATTGTGTTTTGCGGTTGGAGGTAGAACTTATAATGCTACCGACTTTAAAAGCGCGCACGTAAATATCAAGAGTTACATCCAAATAGGGCAGTGGGTACACATAACTCAATGTGCCACCGGTAACACGAACATTTTCTAATACTACGTTTTTACTTATATCGCGGATTATAATCTGATATTCTCCTACATCCCAACCCTTGTATGCCGTCCAATTTAATTGCAACCTTTTGTCGCATAGATAGTTAGGACCTACAGAGGTTTGTAATATAACAGGCGAATGGAAAGCAGAAATGACACCGCCGTTTCGACATGAATCGTAGGCCGCAATGGCCAAACGATTGCCCGCCTGTTGTCCGTTAAAATCGGCAACCTCAAAAGAATAAAACATTACGTTTTGTTCGTCAATCAACAAATTATTGCCAGATCCATCGACTTTAAAAAGACTATATCCCATTACATCCGCTTCTGGTGGATTGGTCCAACCTGCGATCATACGCTGCGAATTAAAATCTATGCTTACACTATCGGGCTCTACATATGACGGAGGTACGTCATCAATGAATAAAATATTGGATTTAAACGAATCCTTGTTGGGGCATGGATAGTGCGCGCTTACATACAATTCCCATCTTTTTTTATTCGGAAGTAATACATTCCAAGTAAGCAAGTTGAAATTGGTAGCTTGATCTAATAATTCAAATGATGCGAGTGCGTCGGTGCGTCCCCATAAACGGTAAAAAGTAAATCCACTACACGTATCACGGCCAGTTCGAAGCAACAAGGTAAGCTCACTATTAACACGGTTTAAACAAGCGCGTTGTAGAATAGGGGCATGGGTCGATTGACTGAATAAAAGCCACGGGAAAAAGAAAAAAGCGATATGGATGAATTTTTTTAACAAAGGACTTGGCGCTTATACGTCTCCCGCCACTACCCTTACAAACGAATTTGTACTCAATTCATTCTGTGCCAATTTTAATAGCGCGGCTGAATCAATATCCCAAATATGATCTAATGTGTCGGCGTAGTAGGATTCGCTATAGTTACGGACAAGCATTTGTAAGGCTTTCGTTGCCTGAGCGAATGGACCATCGAAACCCGACCGGAACATACCGGCGTAATAGCGCTTAGCCCGTTCAAGCTCCGCTAACGGTATGGGATGTGTTTGAAGCTCTTCAATTATTTGACTCATTGCGCTGATGGCTTTATCCTTATTGTCGCTATTCATTTCTCCAGAAATGTTCCAAGTACGACCCTTCCACAAGGGACTAAAATAGGAACTAATGCCGTAGGTAAGTCCTTGTTTTTCACGAATTTCTTGCATTAAACGCGAACCAAAATAGCCACCTAAAACCATATTCAAAAGCGTGTATTCATGGCTACTGCGTTCATCTAAAATACCGACATGTTTCATCCAGCGCATACTTACTTGACTGGCATTCGGCATGCTGTGGCTAATAATTTCCCCTTTATTGGGAGCTAAATGTACGCCTTCGTCTGCAACGTTCCACGAAAATGGCGCTCGGGAATACGACTCCCATATTTCTAGCAAACGTGCGGTCTGAGCCGGGTCTATATCCCCTGAGAAAAATAATACGCCCGAACTGCTCTTTAAAAAACGTTCGTGAAACAATTTAAGATCGTTGCGGTCTAATCGAGAAAAATCCTCAAGACTTCCAAAAGTTCCAACCCAAGGTAAACCTGCGTATAGGAGCTCTTTAGCCTTGCGATCTGACCAATAACCAGGCGTTTGCATGCGGCGTTCAATAGATGCTTTTTGGATGATGCCAAACCGTTCTAATTCTTCTTTTGGATATTCAGCATGCTCTATGTGGTGTAAGACCCAAGTAAAAACCGTTTCTACCACATGCTTGGCGCATTTAAAATGAATACGAGCGTACAATTGTTCGCTATCATTACCTACGGATGCTCCTAAATTTTCAATATGTTGTAGGATTTCTCGCTCATTCAAGCCGCCACCGCCAGAAAGCAATAATTCGACTGCGGCGAGCGCTTGAAACGCTTTTTCTTGATCTTGTTTGGCCACCGGTATTAGCCAAAACACAGAAACGGCGCCAATACCCGGAGTTTCTTCATAAAAATAAGAGGTACCATTAGCGCTTTTCGATAGGGATATCTTTGGAACTTTAAACTCTGATATTGGACGCACTTTGGGTGCTGTTTCTCTGAAACTCATTAGTTTTTAGGATTATAATATAAAACAGAGGCGTTTTCTCGCTGGAACAAAGACTTTGCCGTTGCAAAGGCCGTTTCAATTGTCACATTTTTCACTTGTTCCGCTTCGGAATTAATCATTTGGGGCATACCCAAATGTTCCCAAAACGCAAGCTTTTGCGCGCGACTCATAGGATTTATCGGGTCAAAAAGGATTTGGGTATAGCTTTTGTTTTTAGCGCTTTCAAACGCATAGGTATTAGGATTATCAAAGGATTCAGCCATAATCTCGAACAAACGATTTTCAACCTGTTCGTGTGAAACCCCCTCGTTTAATATGCCGTAAGCCATAAACAAACCCTCGCCAATACCCCGCATGTAAAAACATTCAGCGGCATTGCATAGACCCTCTTCCTTGACTAAAACTTCATACAAATTAGAAACTTCGGAACCTCCCAACACATCGGCGTATAATTCCAATCCCAATGAGGCCTCATCGCGGATATCCGGACCTTTCCAAACGATAAAAACAACGGGATTCGGTGATAGGTCTTCCTCGGTGCGGCGTGAAGGCCGCCACTCATTTTCTTCGGGATAAACATTCGAATTGGCTTCCCCCGAAATGGAAATATCACCAAACCACTTTTCGGTTAATAACCTACAATCTTCTAAAGATACGTTTCCAACTACGGAAATAACGGCATTATTGGGCGAATAAAACCGTTGATAAAACGATTGTACATCGGCCAGCGAGGCTTCGCTTATATGGTCAAAAGTAAGACCAATTGTTGGCCATCGATATGGGCTTTTTTGATAAAGCATATCGCGTACGTGGTGCCACAACAATCCAAAAGGGGCATTGTAACAGCGTTGTTTGAACTCCTCAATCACCACCCCTTTTTGTACATTTAGTGAATTGTCATTGATGTTAAGACCCATCATGCGATCGCTCTCGAGCCAAAAAGCCGTTTCAATATTTTCAGCCGGTACGCTGATATAATAATTGGTGAATTCGTTATTGGTAAATGCGTTGTTTTGTCCGCCTGCGCCTTCAATTTCTTTATCAAACGAAGCAACATTTTGACTTCCCGCAAACATTAAATGCTCAAATAAATGAGCGAAACCGGTTCGTTCAGGCGATTCATCCCGAGCGCCGACGTTATAAAGGGTGTTTAAAACAACCGTGGATACATTGGGGTCGTATTGGTGAATTACCCGCAAGCCATTGCTTAATTCAAAACGATTAAAATCAATCACAACACGAAGATACCACCTTCTTCAAGGGTTTTATTAAATTAGCTCCACAACGCTATGTGCAGTAAAGTTGCCGCGAACCCGCCACTCCATGGGAAGAAGGTTGTTCAAGCCGTTCTTAACGGCATTCGCCGTGCCTAAACAGTGTCCATTCCAGTCAACAAGTACCGAACCTGCAGGTACGCCCGATAACGGTATGAATTCGCGTTTGAGGTATTGCATGCATGCGGCGTCGTCTAATTGAACCCGTTCGAGTCCAAAATCGACATTCTTTAGGAGGCCAATCGCTGGATGTGCTTTCCATTTCCCGTTAAAAACCGATCCAATAGGGATGCCTGGGTGCACCAAGCCGGGTAAATTCTGAATTATGGCTTCGTTTCGGCTTCCCCTCAGCAAATAACCTTCTTCTCCCTTGCCAATGGTCGTGAACCCTTCAAATTCGAGTCCATTCTGAACATTCGCTTTTATTTTCCTTTTGGGGGAAGTTTCCCTTGTTTCTCGATTAAACGGGCCTTCGGGTTTTTGCAAAATGCAAAAAAACAAACCTTCTCCTGGCGATTTATGCGGCAAACACCGATACATATGGGGTTCGATTTCGACCAAATTGGATTTGTCTTCATGTTCAAAAGCGACAACAGAAGCGCCCATCTGCGCGCAAAAATGCTGTATGTTGTCTTCGTTTTCGGCGCGGTTAAATGTGCACGTACTGTAGACCATAAATCCGCCGGGTTTTAAGGCATTCCACACATCAAACACGATGCGTTGCTGCCTTTGTGTGCACAAGCTTACATTGTCTGGACTCCATTCCGTAACCGCGGTAAGATCTTTGCGGAACATGCCTTCTCCAGAGCAGGGAGCATCGCAAAATATTAGGTCGAATAAAGGCCCTTTTTCTCCGAATTTGTGCGCGTCGGCCTTGGTAATTACCGTGTTGGCAAGTCCCCATTTACACACATTTTCGAACAAAATAGCATTTCGATTCGATATGATTTCATTGGCTACCAACAAGTCGTCGGCTTCCATACGCGCAGAAATGTCGGTTGTTTTCCCGCCAGGAGCGGCGCACAAATCTAAAATGAGCAAGGCTTCGTCGGGTTCAAAATAACGCGCTCTCAAAAAACTAAAAACCGCACCAATCCACATAGAATTGGCTTCTTGTGGATAGTAAAGTCCCGCGTGAAAAGCCGGATCTGCGGTAAAAATAGGACGTTCGTTTAAAAAGTACCCGCGATTGTTTTGCGTTATGTTTTCATGTGAAACCGCTAGATTTCCCTTAAAATAGGGGTTACACCGTATCGAAACTGGGGCCGTTTCTTCCAACGAATCGAGTATATATTGCGACTCTTGCTCCGAAAAAAGGGTTTTCAGTTGGTCTATAAATGCATTTGGGAAATTACTCATAATCGATGCAAATATCCGTTTTCTACTCGGGTATTTTGGGGGAAGTTGGTCACGAAAAGCGACCCTGTACCAAGTCCCTGCGGGCGTGTAATTGGGTAAGACGACACCCATTGGGCAATGTCGAAAAGACCAATATTGCCTTCCAAAGCAGACGTGCTCCACCAATTAATATCATACTTAAACGCTTCGCGTATCCAATCATCACAACGGTCAAAACCGCCAATCAAGGTTGGTTTTAAAATCAAATAGGCCGGTTTTAAAGTCTGCAATAATTTCGCTGCGTCTTTCTGTGGAACACCAATTAACTCTTCGTCTAAGGCAATAGGAATGGCACCTTCGCGACACAATCGAGCCATGGCGTCTTCTTGTTTCACAGCGATGGGTTGCTCGATGGAATGAATATGAAAGCGAGAAAGATCTTTAAGCATGGAAAGAGCGTCGTCGTTTGGAAAAGCACCGTTTGCATCCAAACGTATTTCAATGGATTCGTAGCGGTGGCTTTTGCGGAAACGTTCAAGAAGCCGGCATTCGGAGTCAAAGTCGAGTGCACCCACCTTAAACTTGATACAATTAAAACCCGCGGCCACCTTGCTGTTGGCCTCTAGTTCCATAGATTCAATGTCATTCATCCATACCAAACCGTTTATGGGCAAGGGTTTTTCTTTTCGAGTGAAGGCGGAATTGACCCAAATGGACTGATTGGATTGCACTTTTTTGATTAAGGTGTAAACACCGAAACGGAGCGAAGGGTAGGGTTCGCAGAATTCTAACAGTTCCATTAAAGAAGTCATGGTAAGCGGGTAATCTAAAAACGGAGCTATGACTTCGTGCAAATTTAAATGGCCGTCTATACTTAAATCGGCAAGAGGAGCAACCTCGGCCTCGTAAGTGCCGGT
>CAMBBZ010000087.1 GCA_945863965.1 Chitinophaga pinensis
TTGCAAAACCGTACACGTGCGAATCATACGTTGATCCGCGTTTAGGTCATTGGTAACGGTGCAAATAATATTCAAGGCTGCAATAATAACTCATTATTGGTGGTTTTTAGAACCTTTCCGGTATCGATTAAGGACTCTAAAACCTGCAAGTAACGGTTACGCAATTCTAGCGGGAAGGAATGCGAAAACGTATGAAAGTCGCGGATTCCCGTATGTAATTGCTGCAAAATTTCCGCTTCGATACTGGCATTATTTAAGGAAACAGCGTTTCGTTTGCATACATCGCAAGAGCCACAGTTAGCGGTTTCTACCTCGGTGAAATATCGAATCCAAAACGCGGAGCGGCAATGTTCTTGTCGGGCGTATTGTTGAAGCGATTCCAAAGATTGCAATCGGCGCTTTTTCAGTTCATCCAACTGCTTCATATTCACGGTTGGCTTCATAACCCGCGTTTCCAACAATGTAATCAAGGGATCTATCGTTTGTGGAATGTAGTCGAGGATGCTTGATTTTTTAAGGGTTTGCAGCATTTTAACGATCATTTCAGGCTCTTTATGCAAACGTTTGGCAATTTGGGCTTCTTGAAACGGGGTATAACTATCAAAAACTCCAGAATACGAACGCAACAACACATCAATCAACCCCTCGTATTGCGCGTATCGAATTTTAAAATCGTAAACTTCGGTATAATCGGCGGTAAACCTAAAACGCGATTGCGTCTTAATTCCCTCATTGAGCTCCACCCATCCTAATTTTTCGAGGGCTCTCAGGCCGTAATAATATTCGGACACCGGGATGCGGTATTTTTTTGCACTTTCCGTGTAGTTCAGTGTATAGGTGTTGAGTAACCCATGTCCGGGCGAAACCCCAATGGTATTCATGCACGCATGATAAACACGGATAATTTGGGCTTCGGTTGGGTGTTGCATTTCGATGTGCTCTTTGGAGCGGATCCAATCGGATTCGTCGTGAAATAAAATGCAATAACTGCGTTTTCCATCGCGTCCTGCCCTACCCGATTCTTGGTAATAATCTTCCGGGGTGGTGCTCGGGGCGGTATGAAAAACATAGCGCACATCGGGTTTATCAACGCCCATTCCAAAGGCATTGGTACAAACCATTACCCGAACCCGATTATCGATCCAATCTTGCTGCTTGTGCGCACGCTCTTCATTGGGCAATCCGCCATGATAGTAATGGGCCGAAATGCCTTCGCTTTGCAACCAAAGGGCGGTTTCTTGAACCGCTTTGCGCGTAGACGCAAAAACAATGGCACACCCTAGGGTTTGCTTTAATGCTTGCAGCAATAAGGCCGATTTATTGGTGGCTTGGATGGCTTGAAAAATCAAATTTTCGCGACCAAATGCACCTTGGTGTATGGCGGGTTCGCGCAACCGCAGTCCGGCTATAATATCGTCTTGTATCCACTGGGGCGCACTGGCGGTAAATGCAGCTACGGGCGTTTTCGGGGGAAGTAGGTCACGCACTTCGTAAATCCTTCGAAACGAAGGCCTGAAATCGCTTCCCCACATAGAGATACAATGGGCCTCATCGACAATAAGACTGGAAATATTAAGATTTGGAATGTATTCTCTAAAGGAATCTGAGAGCAAACGTTCGGGAGCTACATAGAGGAAACGGTAATGCCCTTGGAGCGCGTTTTCCATGATTTGCTGTTGTTCTTTCCACGATTGACCGCTATTAAGGAAGGCCGCCGTGATATTGCGTTTGTGCAAACCATCGACTTGATCTTTCATTAGTGCAATGAGCGGAGAAACCACCAATGCCATTCCGGGGAGCATTAATCCAGGTACTTGAAATCCGATACTTTTACCACCTCCTGTAGGCAATAAGGCGAGGGTATCCCGGCCTTCAATAATAGATTTTACAATGGATTTCTGTCCGGGCCGAAAGGAGTCATAACCCCAATATTTTTTTAATATATGTTCCGGCTCTTGGGTCATAATCGCAATCTGCCACGCAGTTCGTCTATCTCTTCCATTCGTTGATTGAAATATTGTGCTCGGGCAATTTCAGCGACTTCACTTATGCGATTGCTTTTGGACAATAAGTTTTTGGTCCAACTAATGGTTTGTTGATTGAAAACTTCATTTTTAGTTTGAATAAAATTAAACGTATTGTAGCTCAAATAGGTGGCATTTTGAACATCCGAATTGAGCAATACGCAATTATTACCGATCATTACTTCGCTGGCGTATAATTCAAAAGGGGTGTCAAGTACTTTTTTCGTGTAGGGTTGGTATTTGCGCCCGTATTCGGCTTGAATGCGCACCATCGACATTAAATCGGCGAGTTCTTGCATAAGTTGAGCGAGCGTTTCTTTTTGTTTGAAATAACCCACATGGGCATAATATTCTATCTGTTTGAGTGTACTCTTGAGCGTGTCTTCGTGCCAAATTTCTACCGATGGCATTTGCGAAAATACGTCAATTATTCGGGGAACCTCGGCTCGCCATTCTTCCGGGATATTCACATCTTCTACAAATGCGCTATTGAGTTCCGTGTTTCCTAAAATAGATTTATTCCAATACACCATTTTAAAACGGGCCAACTGCGGAAAAAAGAAGTGGTAGAATACCGGTAAATCTTCTGCGGCATAGGTAATTTTCGCATTGGGCCATTGGCGAATCCACTTCAAATCTGAATGCAACACGCCTAAATAATCGGCAAAACCCGAAACATGCGCACTGAGTTCGTTCGTCCTAAAACTCACCATCTTAGTCCCATTCATTAATGTGGTATCCAAGGATATGTTATAAGTAGAGGCCAACAGGACTAACTCTTCCAATGAAAAATCCGTTTCACCCCGTAACCGCCTATAGGCGCTATCCGCACTAACTTCTAATAATTCCGCCACTTCATCCGCTAAATTCACATTGGCAGGAATCGCTTTTTTGAGCATGGTCACAAAGCTTATTTGGTTGGGTCTAGTATCCATAATTTGAAGTATTGGGTATGGGTGCTTTAGTAACTTCAATAATAAACAAAGTCAATATCAATTTTTACGGATTTTCCGTAAAATGAAATTTGATCTTGGCATTTTTCCGTAAAAACAGTTTGAAAATCGGCCTTAATATTGCTACAATTAATAAAACAGTATATGAACCAAACTCAAATTTTAAAATGGTCAATTATTTTGACTTTGTTTTTTGGAAGTGTTCTTCCTGCTACAGCCCAATCCGAAGATAAAAAACCTAGCATCGCGGTTGTTGATTTCGACGTTCGCGGCTACAAATTAAATTCTGCTCAGGTGATTCAATTTACCATGAATGAGTTGATGCGGGTAGACCAGCATGAGGTTATGGATCGTTATGATATTGAATATATCAGTAAACGCGATTCCCTTTCCTTAGGGGGTTGTTTTTCAAAGATATGTTTGGGTGAAATTGGTAAGCGCTTAAATGTAGATGCCATGTTAACGGGAAGTATTTCTCAGTTGGGCGATAATATTAACATTACGATCCGCGTATTGGACGTAAAAACGGGCGTATTTACATCCGGTGTTATTAAAGAATTCTTGGTGATACCCGGAAGCGAAATGCAAATGATTCGTATTTGCATGAATGAATTGTTTAAATTACCGAATGACTTGGAAATAGTAAAGAAACTCACGTTGCGCAGTGATTTCGACAATACAGTAAATAATCCATATACGCTAAGATTGCGCTCCGACGGTCCCCGAATGGGTATGACATACGCTACGGGATTTTTAGGAGATGTGCTACAAAAAGAAGCCAATGTGGGTGGTTACGGCGGACAACCTTATATGTTTCAGTTTGGCTATCAGTTTGAGAAACAATACCTCAACGAAGGCGATTTCCAAGCCCTGTTTGAGTTTCTGCCCATGATCACGGGTTTAGATCAAGGTCGTTTTATCCCCTCGCTGACGCTACTGAACGGAATTCGTAACAATACCAATGGATGGGAATTCGCCTTCGGTCCTACCTTCGCCATGGGCAAGTTTGCTGAAGGATATATCGCGGCAGATAATGAGGAATTTGTGATTAATTCTAGAAGTCCATCCCTTTCATTAGAACAAGAAGCAAAAGCTGCAGGCAAAAGCATAGAAAAGCGTCCGGATAGCCGTGGCAATACCGAAATATCCTATGGGTTTTTGTTCGCTGCCGGAAAAACCATAAAATCGGGCAAGCTTAACATTCCCTTGAATGTATTTGTGGTTCCCGGTCGCAACGGATTGCGCTTTGGTTTATCCATGGGTTGGAACGGTAAATCTCGTTACGAAAACAATAGCTATTAAGGAGGCAACAGGCCCGCACTCCTGGTTAGTGCAAAGGCTTACCTATTAATTTTAAGGCCTAAGATATCTGACCGTCGGACAATACAATCCGGCGGTCGGCCATTTGGGCCAATTCTGGATTATGGGTCACTATCACAAACGTAAGGTCAAAATCATCGCGCATTTTAAAAAACCACTCGTGAATGATTTTGGCGTTCTTAGAATCTAAGTTACCGCTGGGTTCATCGGCTAAGATAACCTTCGGGTTGCGGGCAAGTGCACGCGCGATAGATACCCGTTGTTGTTCGCCCCCTGATAATTGAGAGGGTTTATGTTCTAGCCTGTCGGCCAATCCAAAATAATCCAATCGCTCTTTGGCCTGTTTGCGGGCTGTTTTTTTATCGGTTCCTGCAATTAACAGTGGCAACATCGCATTTTCAACGGCTGTTAACTCCGCAATTAGTTGATGAAATTGAAAAATGAATCCCAAATGTTGATTTCTAAAATCGGCCAATTTATTGCCTTTGAGCGTAGCGGTTTCGATATTAGAAATCTGAATGGAACCACTGTCGGGCTTTATGAGCGTCCCTATGGTGTGCAGTAAGGTGCTTTTCCCGGCTCCGCTTTCACCGGTAATGCATAAAATTTCCTTCTCAGGAACATCTAAATGGATGTCCTTCAAAACTTGTACGTTTCCGAAGGATTTGGCGATATTTCTACAAGAAATCACTGTATTTAACAAATAATTTACTAGAATGGAATCAAAGTTAGTTATTTTCGCGGTGTATTCAACAAAGCAAGGATTATAATCCGAAACCTATATGAACATTCACGAATATCAAGCAAAAGAGATTTTAAAATCGTACGGAGTTGCGGTTCAAAACGGTTTTGTAGCCGAAACCCCTGAGGAAGCCAAAGAAGCAGCCGAGAAGGTACGCGCTGAATACAACAGCGATTGGTGCGTAATCAAAGCGCAAATCCACGCTGGCGGACGCGGAAAAGGCAAAATTGTAGGCAGCGAACAGCGCGGCGTGCAAGTAGCTAAATCTCCCGAAGGCGCTCAAGACATTGCCAAAAACATGTTAGGCGGTACTCTAGTAACCATTCAAACCGGTGAAGCAGGTAAATTAGTGAGTAAGGTTTTAGTAGCTCAGGATGTTTTCTATCCAGGAGCAAGCGAGCCCAAAGAATATTATATGAGCGTGTTGTTGGATCGTGCAACCAAAAGAAATGTGATCATTTATACCACCGAAGGGGGTATGGATATCGAAGAAGTTGCCGAACACAGTCCTGAAAAAATACACAAAGAATGGATACATCCAACTACAGGTTTACAACCCTTCCAAGCGCGTAAAATTGCCTTTAACTTAGGTCTTGAAGGAACGGCTTTCAAAGAAATGGTGAAGTTTGTAACCGCCTTATACCGCGCTTACGACGAAACTGATTCCGCCATGTTCGAAATCAATCCCGTATTAAAGACTTCCGATGATAAAATCATTGCCGTTGATGCCAAAGTAAGTTTAGATGAAAATGCCCTTTTCCGTCATAAAGATTTCCTCGAATTACGCGATTTAGCGGAAGAAGATCCCACTGAAGTAGAAGCCGGAAAATTCAATTTGAACTACGTAAAACTAGACGGAAACGTAGGTTGCATGGTTAACGGAGCTGGTTTGGCTATGGCCACCATGGACATTATTAAATTGAGCGGTGGAGAACCTGCCAATTTCTTAGACGTGGGTGGAACCGCCAATGCCGAAACCGTAGAAGCAGGTTTCCGCATAATCATGAGCGATCCAAACGTTAAAGCCATCTTAATCAATATTTTTGGTGGTATCGTGCGTTGCGACAGAGTAGCTAATGGAGTGGTAGAAGCCTACAAAAAAATTGGTGACATCCAAATCCCAATCATTGTGCGTTTACAAGGTACCAATGCCGAAGAAGCGAAACGCGTTATCGATGAAAGCGGACTTAAAGTACAATCCGCCATTGTTTTGAAAGAAGCTGCTTTCTTAGTAGAAAAAGTACTAAAGGAAAGCGCTCAGGCCTAAGGCCTTCTCATACGTCTACTTAAAAGGTCAATCTTTACGATTGGCCTTTTTTCATTTGTTAAATCCAATGCCGCAATCGAATTTTGCACCATGCTGCTAGCCGCCGTTTTCACACTTGTATCGGGTCTCTCCGATGCGAATCCGGTGAATTATGCGCGCAGAGATTCTACCGAAAAACGCATTTGGGATTATGGGGCTGAATTTAAGGTGAACTTTTCATTTGCCAATTCGTCTCCCAATTGGACCAGCGGAGCGAGCAATAACATTACCATAACCGGTCTCACCAACGCCATGGCCAATTTGAAGTACGACCGATTGAGTTGGGATAACCTCTTAAAAATAAACTTAGGATTGGTCAGCAACCGGGAACGCGATATACGGGGCAACGCTTTTTGGAGTAATCGCAAAAATATAGACAACTTTTTTTTAGACAGTAAATTAGGGGTTGATTTTGAGGAGTACCCTACCCTTTCGATTTACGGAGGATTGAATTTTCAAACCCAACTTCTTCCCGGATATACCTATTCCAAAGATTCCCTAGGCCGCGATATGGCCAAAATGACAACCAGTTTTTTAAGTCAAGGACAAACCCAATTTGCACTAGGTACAGAGAATAAATTTTTAAATACCTACTATTTGCGTTTGGGCTATGTTACCTTAAAGCAAACCTATGTAATTAATCAAGACTTGTACGTGCAGCGGAACCAAGAGGTTATTGCTCGTGTGCAACGCGGCGCCTATATTGACAATGAGTTTGGTATGCAAGTGCAAATGGGCGGATCCCAAGATTTTGGTCCTAAAAACCGTTATACTGCGAAATTTAACTATTTGGGATTTTTACCCTACCAAACCTATCC
>CAMBBZ010000088.1 GCA_945863965.1 Chitinophaga pinensis
CTACGAACGATTCTTTGTCGCATTCCCTTTTAGCAACGGGTTTTCCGTATCACAATTTTGCTGAAATGCAATCGTATTTGAACGTGCTAACCCACTTCATGCATAATACCCGCGGACTGCGCCGAATGGGTTCCGCAGCGATTGACTTAGCCTATACAGCCTGCGGCCGTTTTGATGGCTTTTTTGAACTCAATTTAAGTCCTTGGGATGTCGCAGCAGGGGTATTATTGGTTCGTGAAGCGGGCGGGGTAGTGACTACCTTCAACGGAGATTCCTCGGTTATTTTCGAAAATCAAATAGTAGCGGCAAGCCAATCTTTATATCCCAAAATGACGGAGGTGCTTCAAGGCTCTTTTTGAGGACTACTTCTGTCATGAATTTGTCGCTTTGATGTTTCCCGCGTAATTTGCACTTATGGAGTGGGTGTTAGCCGTTATTAAAGGTATGGGTTATGGGCTTTTTTTAGGCGTCATGAGCATAGGTCCTACCTTTTTTGCGCTTATCCAAATGGGGATGCAAGGAGGGAAGTCAGCCGGTCTTAGAATGGCCGGAGGTATATTTCTAAGTGATTTATTGGTGGCCTTGGCCTGCTTTTTTGGTCTTGCCGAATTTTTTATCACCCCAGAATTCCAATTGGGATTTTCTGCTTTTGCCGCTTTTGGAATTTTATTTATGGGCGTTCGCGGGGTGCTTGTAGGCTACCGAAAATTTTTGCTCAATTTGCATAAACCCATCAATCACAAAACAAATTTCTTTCAAGGTTTCATTGTGAATCTACTGAATCCCTTCGTTCTCATCTTGTGGGTGGGTATTTTAGGGGCAATTACCGTCGGACACGATTCGTTAACCGAAGACAAATACCTTATTTTGGCAGAAATGCTCGCTATTTTACTGACCGTATTTAGTTTTGATTTAGGCAAGGTGTATCTGAGCGATTATATTGGAAAAAAACTCAATTTCAGGATTTATTACCATGTAAGTAAATATATTGGCTATTTGTTAATCGCGATAGGTATTTACTACATGTATCATTTTTTCAAATTATTGGTACCCGCCTTAAAATAGTCCTTTGACATTCATTGGTACACATATCAATTTCTTGCTCAACTTGGTACTTGCTCTTATCATGTTTGGTTTGGGTATGGGATTGCGCAAAGTGGATTTTCAACAACTGCTGGAACAACCCCGAACCTTGGCGGTAGGGTTGTTTACTCAAATAGTTTTATTGCCCATTTTAGCCATTATTTTGGTGGCGTTTTTCGATATTTCACCGGCTTTTAAGATAGGTATTCTACTTTTGTCGGTATGTCCGGGTGGCGTAACCTCTAATTTAGTTAGTTATTTTGCTAAGGGAAATGTGGCTCTAGCCGTATCGTTAACGGTTACCAACGCGGTTATTACCCTTTTTACCATCCCCGTGCTCGTTCATATGTTCTTGGATTTGTTTTACAATACGCCAGGAACCTATATCGACTTGCCCTTTTTTGATACGGTATTCAGTATTTTCTTAGTAACCATATTACCAGCGGTATTGGGAATGTTGGCGCGCCTTCGCTTTGGTCGTAAAATTATGGAAGTGCAAAAAATAGTCAATATCACACTACCTATTTTGCTGGTTTCTGTTTTTGCCATTAAGTTCCTTGGAGGGGAGTCTAATGGCGGCACCGCTATGACGATGGCGGAAATAAAGACCTTAACTCCCATCGTGATTGTGTTAAATGTAGGTGCCTTTTTATTGGGTCATGGGGTAGCCGCTATTTTCGGAATGTCGTTTCGCAATGCCAATACCATCGCCATTGAAATTGGGTTGCATAACACCGCATTGGCCCTTTTGGTAGCGGGTGAATTTTTAGGCAATTCTGATATGGAAAAACCGGCCTTGGTGTATGCCTTGTATTCCTTTTTTATTACCTACGGTTTGTCGATTGCGTGGGTGCGATTCCGGTTAAGCCGACTTAAAAAACGGAGTAACCCCAATAAACCCTTATAGGTAAATGGTTTAAAATCCCCGCTTTTAAACGTTTAAATGTGCGTGTACCTGAATATGCTTGCTACAATCGAGTTCTAGCTCAAGACCCAAGAAGTTGTTTTTTTGCTTGAAAAAAAGCGCTTACCAAATGTTCTATTTCTTTGGGAATTAAATTAACGGCTTGATCTCCTTGCCAGTAAATATCTCGAATTTGTGTCGCGGAAATATTTATTAAAGGCGCATCGTACCACGCAGCACCAAAGGGCAGGGGCTCCGGAAGCTTTTCATAACCGGGCCTGGCATAAACATGCAAAGGCGCTAATTCCGCTAGCTCTTCTGCGTTTTGCCATGTATGAAATCCGTGCAGATTGTCGGCCCCCATAATAATGCCAAATTGAATGTCGGGGTATTTTTCACTGAAATGCAATAAGGATTTATACGTAAAGGAGGGTAAACTTAGATGAAATTCATCGTCCTTGCACTGGAAGAAATCGTATGCTTCAATGGCTTTTTGCACCCAAAGTAATCGGGTGTCTGCCGGTATTAAGGTCTCGTTAGATTTATGAGGATTCAGCGGTGAGGGTACAAACCAAACTTGATCAAAATGCGCGTGGTTTTTCATGTACAAGGCCACCTCTATATGTCCGTTGTGTATGGGGTTGAAGGACCCAAAATACAATCCGATTCTGGAACTCATTTTTCGAAGAATTCGTTCACTAAAAAGGTGCAGCGTTGAAACGTGTCTTCTAAAATGTCGTTTACCACCACCACATCGTATTGGTCTTCGAAGCTTAGTTCGTAACGCGCTTTATTAATGCGTTCGTTCAGTTCGTGTTCGACCTCGGTGCTGCGTTTGATTAAGCGCTCCATCAGTACGTCGATACTGGGCGGACGCAGAAAAATCGCCAAGGCTCGGTCGCCAAACTCTTTTTTAAGATTGAGCCCACCTTTAACGTCTACATCGAAAACGACCATTCGATCTTGATCCCATATTTTGCGCACTTCACTCCACAAGGTTCCATATAAAATGCCTTGATAGACCTCCTCGTATTCGAGGAACTCATTATTGCTTATGCGTTCACGAAATTCGCTTTCGGAAAGAAAGTGGTATTCTCGACCGTTTTCTTCTCCAGGGCGGGGCTTGCGTGTGGTGGCACTTACGGAAAATCCCAACCTATCGGAAAGAGTTCCCATAAGATGCTTCACAACCGTGGTTTTACCCGATCCTGAAGGCGCCGAAAATATCAATAACTTTTCCAAACTTTAGCGTAACAAAACTTTTGTGGTGCAAAGGTCGTGGTTTTGTTTCAATTTAACGAGATACATACCCTTAGCTATTTTTTCAGTATTCACCATTAATAGGGCGTTGTTGATCTGTGTAATTGTTTGACTTTGAATTATTTTCCCTTGTAGGTCAACGATTTCAAGGGTTGCAGGACTTGTGTTTTTTACAAATCTTTCGGGAATATCTATCATAAAATTGCCGTCGGAAGGATTGGGGTAAGCCCTCAGTTCGGTACTGTAAGAACCCATTTTGTCAATGTCAACCTTATAGCCCACGCTGAAGTCTAAACGTATTTCGGACCCAAAGTCGCCAATGAAATTATGGATAAGCGACCCGTTGTCGGCATTGCGTAATTGCACGGCGCCATTTCCATCAAAACTATTGGCCCACCAATTTAGACCGTCTTCATTCAAAGGCATCTCGGCGGGCGGTTCGCCCGAATCGTCGACAACGAATGTAAAGCAGCCATTGTATAAATTTAAGGTATCTCTATAAATGGAATTGGCGGCATTGAAGTTGTTGCGCGCTTTGTAAACATTTCCGCCTGCGTCTAACAAGCGCCAAGAGGTTTCTTTAAAGGCCACATTGGTCCGGAACATCACGACTACTTTAGCGGGCAGTAGTTTAGGGGGCGCGGGCATCGCTACCTTAATATAGTTGTTGCTCTCGTCTTTGTCGGTGTTTCCGTTAGACTTTACAATACGCGCTTCAAAATGCTCGCTCACCGGTGTCCAATCCATCTTATACGGCAAGCGCACTTGCGCCGTTCCACCGAACGGTAACACGCCCACCCAATGGTGTTTAGACAAGCTTCCCCCAGAAATTCCATATTCAATATCTAAGGAATACACCGGTATGGTTCCGTTGTTGCGCACCGTTATTATGGGCTCTGAACAAATCGGATTTTGTCGCAAATGTTGGGGGTGTTTACTGGGCTGAATAACGTCTAAGATGGCCGCATCGTTGGTGTAATTGAAAGGGCCGTATTCGACTAAATAACAGGTGATTACATAATTGCTATTTCCCGATGTTTTGGTATACGACTGCATGTCTAGGTCGAAGGTATGTATGGAATCGCCTTTCTCTTTAAAATCGAAATTGTATTCGTCGACGTTTTGGCCGGGACACCAGGCAGAACGGTCGTATATCCACGTACCATTTTGGGGATAAACGGGATTGATTCCGCAATCGTCGCGCCAAACTAAAGAGGTATCTACATAGTTGCCATCGAGCCACAGGTAGCGGTAACGCGGACAGAATTCGGCACAGTTACTGGGTTGATCCATGCCATGACCGGTTTGGATAATTTTGATTCTAGAGGTTTCCGTTCCGGGTGTTGGTTTCCAGGTTACGTCGGGGGTTTGTTGTTCAAAAACGGCATCGTCGCCAAAGGGCACACTTTTTTGGTACATGCGTTTGATTCCCAAAACATCGCGGAGCGGTTCGCCTTCTACAAACACAAATTTCAGGTCGATAATCCAACCGCGGTCGTTTTTGGCTTCGTATCCCGTATGTTGGTATTCGATTTCTACCGAGTCGCGCAACAGCGACTCAAAATCGGTGATATCAAAGCGCCACGTATGGTTCCATGCCTTATTGAATCCAAATCCGTAGGGCGTAATAAAGCGCATGATTTCCCAATTCAGGGTATCGTTGAAATTGCCTTTTCGGGTGCGCAAATAAATATAGTTGAGGTAATCCCATTCGCCACAGCGTAGGTTATCCGGACATTTAAAGCTGAGTTCGGCATACACGCGTTGGTATGTTCCTTCTTTGGGGAAGTTTCCCCAGCCGTAATATTTGGTATTTCCTCTTGAGGGATCGGTTTGAATGAGCACGTTCTGGTGGGTATGCACTTCGAGGGTATCGCCGTTTTTGCCCCATGAGCTTCCCCATAAAAGGAAGGCGCAAACGCATATAAGAGGGGATTTCATGTTACTTTTTCAAAACGGCAAATTAAAGAAATCTTTCTATTTTTCCGCTTGAGAAAGCCGTTTAATGCAAGAAAATTGAAGTTTTTTGCTTTTTTGGATTGGGGTTGTTGGTTGTCTTGGTAATGTATATTTAACATAGAATCAACTTAATGTAGCAGATTTAGTCAGACTTTTGAAGTATGAATAATACTGTTGCGATGGTAAAGAAAACCATTGTGTTTTTATGTTTAGCGGTTTCATTTACTGCGGCTCAAGCCCAAAAGAAAATCACTGTTTGGAATTTTAACTCAAAACCGGCCGATGCATTATCGACCACGGGTTCTGTCGATCCTTCTGTAGGTAAAGGAAAGCTCCTATTACTAGGTACCACGGCTACTTTTGCTTCGGGTTTTGGTGCCGCGGGTACTGGAAGCAGTGATACAACCACTATAGACAATACCGCATACAACACAACCACGTATCCCGCTCAAGGTACCAAAAACAGAGAGGCAGGGATTGCTTTTTTTGTGAGTACCAAAGGATTTGAAAATATTCGTGTGCAGTGGGACAACCGCCATTCCAATACGGCGAGTCGTTGGGTGAAATTGCAATACACCACAGATTCTTTAAACTGGGTTGATTACGACAGTACGGGTACCGATACGGCCGGATTATACCGCGCCCCATTAGGAGATACTTGGTACAATAAACGTTCGGCCAATTTGTCGAACGCCTCAGGCGTAAAGGATAATGCGAAGTTTGGATTTCGTGTGGTAACTACGTTTGCGCCTGGTACTACCAATTATGCAGCGGCCCGTTCTACTTCTTCATATGCCGGTGGAACCTTTCGTTTCGATATGGTAACGGTGTTGGGTGATACCATCCTTCCTAAAGTAAAACCACGAGATACCCTAGTATTGCTCAGTCCGGCTAACAACACTAAATTAGTGGTTAAAAAGAACGATGCTACCCCAATCAGTATAAAGTGGTCTTCTCTAAATACGGTTACTCAGTATTTCTGGAAAGCCGATTTGCCAGGTGGTGACTTTTCTAAGCCTTTGGTGCGCATGGCTTCCAATAATCAAGGAAAAGATACCGTATTAACATTAAGCAGCGGCGCAGTTGATGCATTATTGCAGAGTCTCAAAATAAAAATGGGCGATTCTATAGCTCTGATTTGGAATGTTGTCGGTATTGCTAAAAACGATAGTTTTACCTCTAAGTTAAACCGCAACATTTCAATTAAACGCGAGGTGGTTTCTATCGAATTGCGCAGCCCCGCTGATAAAACCAGTTTAGTCGTTGAAAAGAACAATCCAACTCTTATTAATATTACGTGGTCCCCCAAAGATTCAGTTACCCAGTATTTCTGGAAAGCCGATTTGCCGGGTGGTGACTTTTCTAAGCCTTTGGTGCGCATGGCTTCCAACAATCTAGGAAAAGATACCGTATTAACCTTAAGTAGCGGCGCAATTGATGCGTTGTTGGGAAATCTTAATGTTAAAGAGGGCGATTCTGTATCCTTAATATGGAATGTCGTGGGTCTAATTACAAAAGACAGCTTAACATCAACGTCAAGCCGAAACATTTCGATTAAACGTTCGGTAATTGCCAAGCCCGTACTAAAGAAAGGTGATATCGCCATAGTGGCTTATCGCACAAGTGCAAACGTTGACGATGAATTTGCCGTATTAGCCGTTAATGATATCCCTGGTAATACCGCCATTAGGTTTACCGACAGTAAATTCACAAGTAATGCCGTACCACAATGTTCTAACGGATTGGTTTGGACAGCGCCTTCAGCAGGTGTAAAGGCAGGAACCGTATTTATAATTGGAAATGATAAGTCCACAACCGACCTTGGTACCCTAACCGGTACGTCTTTTGGCTTAAGCAGTGGCGGTGATCAAATCATTGTTTACGAAGGAACCTATTACAACCCCAATTATTTAACTGCGTTAA
>CAMBBZ010000089.1 GCA_945863965.1 Chitinophaga pinensis
GGCGCATCAATCTACAAATAATGACCACTAGGGCAATTCTAGTGGCTAGATTTGCTTGAGAGATAACCTTGTAGATTGATCCTGCTCAATACGTAGGAATATTACTCATATCAGTAAAGCACGTATTATGAAGCGTATAAAACTATACGTTGGGTGTATCCTAGTAATTTTAATGTAATTCGTCGACTCGTAATGATTGTTGCCATAAATTTTATCGAATTTTGCACAATGAATTATTCCGAGTACCTCGAAAACGCCGTGGACTACACCGCATACCAAGACTTATTTGAGAAGAAAAGCGAAAACCCTGAAGCCGATATCTACGCACAATACGTTCCTATGAACCTGCAGAGAAGCAGTCGCTTGGATAGAACCTTCAAACTGAATGAGGACCAACAAGAAAAAGCCGCTCAGCTCCCGGCCCAGACATGGCTCGTTATCAGTGAACACTGGTGCGGCGACGCCTCTCAATCGGTGCCGGTCATGGCCAAAATTGCAGAAGCCAGCAAAGGAAAAATCACCCTGCGTTTGGTATACCGCGATGAGGTACCCGAATTAATGCAAGCCCATCTTACCAACGGAGGTATGGCTGTTCCTAAAATAGTAAAACTCGATGAGAACCACCAATTATTGGCAGATTGGGGACCCCGTCCTGAAGAAGCGCAAGAATTGGTAAAGTCCATAAAAGCCAATCCCGAAACGGCAGACAATTATATAGAGTTACTCCACCGGTGGTATGCCCTTAACAAGCAGCAAAGCACGGTAAACGAATTGTTGCACTTTGCTGCTAATCTATAACGACCTTAGTTTTTAATACACTTACCGAATTGCGCGCCTTGTGGGGTATGCAATTCGTAGGTGTAAATTCCAGGATTAAGTCCAATTATTGACACCCCTTCACCCGAATACAAATTGCTTTCCAACAATACTTTACCACTGCTTAATTCGCGGAGTATTAGGTGTGCTTTGGTTTCCCCCGAGAACGTAACGAATAGTTTGTCTGTTGTTGGGACGGGATACACCAATACGTTTAAATCTAGATTGCGAGTTTTAAGGGCCGTTGGCGTATAATAGTCGAAGTATTCGTAGTAGGACTGATTGATGTAGGCTAAGGTATCAGAATTCCAGTATTTCTCTAACTGCGTTAGGGTTCTGCCTTTAGAATCGTACGTTAAAATATTTTGTGTCGCATCCGACAAAACCGAATCGCTACCGTTTAGTGAATAGGTAGATTCTTGTGTTTTGTTGCCATATTCGTCGAATTGCGCCCGTAAACGGATGCGTTCCGTTCCAAAAAAGAATATATAGCCCTCAACCATAGCGAATTCTGCATCTTCCAGTTGATGGTGGTTTTTGATCCATTTGTGCCATATAATGGTATCGTATACGCCGGCTTCCATGAATTTTTCTTTGTCGCTATCCCAAAATTCTAGGGTGAGTTTTTTAGGTAAACCATTGGTCTGATATTCAAACGACGTACGCTGCTGATTTCCCCAAGTAGGGTAGTCATCAGTTCTGTACTCTTGGGTAACTCGAGAAACCAGCTCGGTACCGGGCTTTAACTCATAGAGAAAGCGGTTTTCTCGTAAATCTTCCCAACCCGTGTTGCTAGAATTTCTAAATTGGGAGCGTGTAAACACCAAGATGTCATTCTCGTAATCGTATTCTGAAACAGAAGAGGTGTCTTTCGTACCGTCACCATTGACGGTAAAAGAGGTTTCCTTAATTAAATTGCCATCGCCATTATACATAAATTCGGTATATGTGTTGGACAGTCCCATGTTATTCGAATAAACTACCCGATCCGACGATTGCAAACCGTTCGTGTAATAGGCCCTGTGAGTCGTGTCTTTAAAGTATAAGAAATCCGCAGAATCTTGATTCCACTGCGATCTAACAATACGCTGGGGGCGGTCTTCATTTACCGAGCGCTTTTGAATATTTGAAGGTTGGTGATTGTTGCTCGCAGCTTGCGACGCTATTTGAAAAGGTTTAATTTTATGCTGGGCATTGACAGAAACCGTCAAAAGTGACACAGCAGCAGAAAGAAGTACTATATTTTTCATAGATAAATTAATCAAATATACGGCCATACTTGCTTACGCGCTCGGAGAATGGCACGTATTTGCGATTTTTACAAATATTTTTATGTAACCCTAACAGATTTTACTTTTTTCGCAAATTTTCTGGCTAAAATCGTTCATTGCATGTCATATAACGGTGCCCCGTTACAAGGCTTCCCCAAAGAATCAATCTAAAAAGGAACCGGATGTAAACGATAAAGGTTGCCGTTAAAAGGCTTCCCCAATATAGAAATAAACCCCATATCCATCGGGATTTACGCCTATGTCCATTCGGGTAAAAATGTCTTTCTTAGGAAATAAAAGGTAGCGTAAACCAGCTCCTGCAGACCATTTGTAATTATCGGTTGGGATTGATTCAGAAACGGCGCCTACGGCGCCAAATACCGAACCTCCAAGGCGTCTGCTGAATCCAAAAGGCAAAAACCGATATTCGGCTTGTGCCGCCACATAATTTTTATCGCGGTAGCGACCCAAGTAATAACCCCGCATAATGGTTTCTCCCCCCATTAAACTTAACTGATTGAATGGTACCTCTCCTTGGGAGAACTGACCAACCACTTGAAGGGCTAAAACTTGATTTTTAGTGGTTGGAATAAAATAACGACTATCAAAAAACAGCGTATTCATGGGAAACGACTGGTCGAATATTTTTCCGTAGTGTATAAAGGCCAATTCTACGAGGTAGCCATCCCTCACATTTAACATATTATGCCGCGAATCCAACAATAGCCCAAATCCTACCCCAAGGTTTTGACTTCCACCAGCCCCAAGTGGCATTTTGATTTCGGGCCCAGTAGGACCTTTATCTTTCGGTTCAAATTTGGCATTTTGCAGTTGCTGATAGTCTAATTCCAGACCGGCGAATAAATTTCCTTTTACCCGATAGACAAAACGTTCTCTCACGTTAAAATAATTGGCATTTACAACGGCCAAAGGTTTGTCGGGAATTTGAGAACCTATGCCATAGTAAGAGAGCGGATAGTTTTGAAAACGCATTTTCCCTAAGGTTAGGATATCGTTGTCTCTGCCATATATGGCATGGTCAATCCACAGACCTAATTGCCGTTCTTGGGTATAAAAGGCAAATGTGCTGATTTCACTGAGCCGCAGTGTGGTGTCGTTATTATAATGAAAGACTACTAAACCACTCAAGCCGAACTCCCACTTGGTTTCTGGCGCATAGCCAATTACTGGATAGAATAAAAATCGGGGTTTGGTAGAACTCGCCGTATCATAAACCATATTATGAATCCATCCAGGCAATTCAATGGATTTTCTTTTAATTGTATCGTTAGCTTCAGGACGCTGGGCATAAACATGGCCAAAACAGATTCCAAAAAACAAATAGGCCCACACCTGCTTACGCATGTGGCAAAAATACCCAAAAATATGGTGTCTTATCGAGTCCATATCCTTATTTTTAAAATTCACAGAATTTAAACAACCGAACTTATCTTAACTAAGCGAGCAAGACCAATTAACGACCCGATACAATTAAACGAACATGCTGTGCACGACCCTCAGTAAGCCATTCCAACTCATAAATACCGGCCGCAATGGCGGGCACTTTGCACGTAAACGTGTTCGTTGTTATTTCTTGGGGTTCTAGTATCCAAACCTGGCCGTTTACACTCACCAATCGGGCTGAACGCATTTCTTTCGTGCCGCTTATTTGTAACATTTCTACGCTAAGCGGATTGGGGAATACGGATACGTCCAAATCAGGACTTTGCAACTTCAAACGATCCATAACTACGGTGTATTCTTTCTCACAGAAACAACCGTGTGCTTCTGTGCGAGCGGTCATTTTTACTCGATAGGTACCATCAGTATCGAAAGCATGCTTAAAGGTGCCTGCGGCCCCATTGGTATAAAATCTACCTAAATTCTCGATATCCCAGGTATAACGAATACCCACTTGCCCTCCTAAACTGCCTAAGGCATCTTTGGGATAAAAAGCCGCTCCATAAAATGCATGAGAATAATCAGGTTCATAGGAATAGTCACAGGTTTTAGGCTTGGGTAACACCGGAACATTTTGAATCAATTCTGACGGACACATATCGGCACCCGAACTTTGCAGTAAAACGGGAAACGACATAGAATCGGTAGCTTCAAATACCAGTCGAATATTGGTATTGCTTGAATTTCTACCATCTCCCCAAGACCAAATAAAATCGATATCCTTTAAAGGTTCACTTTTATTGGTAAGGGTAACACTATCGCCAGAACACAAAATATTAAAGTTAAAATCCAGCACCGCTTGTTTCAATATTCGAATAGACTTGGCGATGCTATCTTGGCAGCCATTGTCGAGTGCCACCCGAAGCTTCATGAATTGAATTCCTGTATCGGACCAATTGCTTGATAGCGTATTGGATTGGCCTTTATTGACTCCGTTTAGTGTCCAAGCAAGCTGCCGAAGGGTTCCGGAAACAGGGGGTGTTGTATTCTCGAATTGAGTGGTTTCATGCAAACAAAGCCGATCAAACTTAAAATCTACTTTAGGGCTTGCCTTAATTCGCAAGGTCTTAAAAACAGAATCTATGCAGCCAAACTCACTTTTTACGGTATAGCTTACCCGCTTCGATCCAAAATCACGGTAGGTGTAAGACGTATTCTTTTGGGTGCTAAAAGCGCCCAACTCATCGAAGGTCCAGCGACCTCCAAAAACAGCCGAACTCATTTGCGTTTTATTGGTGAATTGGATCACCTCACCCTCACAAGCCAATGTATCAAATTCGAACTTTGCTATGGGTTGTTCAAAAACAGAAACCCGAGAGGTAATACTGGAATTACAACCCAATTCACTGGCACTTAGTTTCACATCGTAATTACCGCGGAGCGGGTAACGATGGCTCACCTGTGCTTTATTGCTACTTAATTCTGCCGAACCGTCACCAAAATTCCAAATAAAATTTGCATTTTTCGAAACACTCGTATTATCCATTACAAAATTTTGTCCTTCGCAGGCATTGCCTTTTGAAAATGAAATAATAGGTGTCGGATTTACACGCACCGTTCGCACGGCAGTAAACTTATAGTTGTAGGGTGCTGTAAGCACCGTTAATTTAATTGTATAACTACCCGTATCATCGAACACTACATAGGGTTCATAATCATTGCTGGTATCGGTATTCCCAAAATCCCAAAAATATCGCAAGTAGGAATTACCCACCCGCACGCCACTTAGATTCTTAAAATTCAAGGTATCTTTATTACATACACGTGCATTCGATGTAAACGCTACTTTCGGTGTAGGTTCAATGTAAACGTGTCGACTCAATACGGTGTCGCAGCCGCCCACTAAATCAATAATACGAAGTTTAATAACCACATTAGAATCTTCCAAGACCGTATCACGTGTAGAAAATTTCCATTTTAAATCTGCGCTAGAACTAGGCGATAATAGCGCAGCTCCCTTAATTTGTCTGCCACTTTGGGTATACGCTTGGGTTTCGGCAACCCATTTATTCGAAGTACCGTAATCCGCATTTGAATAGCCACGAGGCGCTGATACGCGATACGAAATCTCCCGATTTACCAAGACAACATCGCGGTTTACATCCAATCTCGGCAGATTGGTAATACTGGAATCCAAATCGGGTGTTAAAACACCTCCACCGGGCGCAGGCTTTACGAAAACGGAATAATCTAAGGTATCATCGGTCCCGTTATCGTTCGAACTTGATAACAAAATACGCACCTTGTTATCCCCCCATTTATTTAAAAGGATGGGTTCCTTCAAAAGAAATATACCGGTACCACCTGCTAAAATGCGCATGCGACGTTTCTGTGTCTGTTGCAAACCGTCATAAACAATGCGGACTTCTATGTCCGTAACGGTATCAACATACCCATTGATTATGGTTAAACTCCGCGCCAATTCATATCCAGAACAAACCGTATCGGGCACAATTTTTCCCAATTTAACACCTATGTTCATGCTATCGATATAGGCACCTCGATCGGTGGCTCGTGTATGCCGTAATTTCTTGTTTATATCGCGAACCGAAAAGGATGAATTCGGAACATTATTCTGATTCTTATATTCCCTAGAACGGAAATCCAATCGTTCTTTTTTAGCAAATTGAGCCGGAAGCCAAAACGATAGGGAATCTTGAGCCCCTGTTGCATTCCAATCCTTAAAATTACTAAACTGCGTGGTTTCGAAGGCCCAATTTTCGATAGAGTAACCAGTCAAATAGATTGAATTATGTTTAATATTTCCCAATGTATTAAACGTGTTTAAATAAAAGGCGTAAACTTCACCTGCGCCCTCACCTTCGATAATATTACCTATAATTTCTGTTCTAGAGTCATCGTCTAAATAAATCATGGACGTAGTATGCCCCGTCATCGACGTATTCGTTGAATCGCTTAAGGTATTGTGATACACATTCAAACTCTGACTCGCATTATAGTTGGTTGAGAAGATACAATAGGTTTGCGCGGGACCGTGATTTTGCGCTATTACATTATTGTGAATATCCATATTCCCAACAAAATAGAAATAAATACCAATAGTAGACCCCTTAGAATCTACCGCGGTATTGCATACAATTCGGTTGCGCGCCACTTCCCAATTCCCTTTCGACATAATTGCAATGGCAAATAAACGATCTCCGACCAGGTTAGAATCTAAAACATTGTCGATAACCGTATTCTTCCCCCAAGTACCCGATTCCATTTCATTGCACAAAACAAGCGTAGCATCGCCCTCGTTCGATGAGCCAAAGTCCAGCTTTCGGAACCTATCTTCTTCAATTTTGATATCATCACCGTATTGCGCATAAATACCATACGCATCGCCACGATCCCCTTCAACATCATAAAAGCGATTCCGTGAAATACTGACTTGTTCGCTGTACTGCGCTAAAACGCCGCTAAATAATCTGTAATACAACAAATCTTTAACGGTAT
>CAMBBZ010000090.1 GCA_945863965.1 Chitinophaga pinensis
TTTGCAGGTATTGAAACACCGGCAATGGAAAATCTTTCCACCCTTCAAGGCAAATATGGGGAGGAGGGCGATCAGCTTTTGTTTAAAATATTAAATTCAGGGGAATACCTCTCGAAAGTAGCGGCCGATTCGCTACAAGATATAAACTACACTGCGTTAACGCCGCAAATTTCTTCGCGGGGCTTGCGGTATGACCTTACCGTTCCTTTGGCCCGTTTTGTGGTCATGAACCGCAACGACATTCAATTTCCGTTTAAGCGTTATCAAATACAGCCGGTGTGGCGGGCCGATAGGCCCCAAAAAGGCCGTTATCGCGAATTTTGGCAGTGCGACATAGACGTAGGGGGCGCCAATCATTTGCTATCAGAAGCGGAATTGGTAGAGATGTATATTGAGGTGTTTTCGGAACTGGATTTGAATGTGGTGGTTAAAATAAACCACCGGCAAGTGCTCGATTCATTTCTTCCGTTGGCCGGAAGTATCGAGGCTTGGGGTTCATTCATGCAGGCCATCGATAAATTCGACAAAATCGGACAAGATGGGGTTAGTAATGAATTGGACCAACGCGGATTGACACACATGATTAATACCTGGGAAAGGTGGTGCAAAGTGGCGGAGTTAACCGATTTTGAGTCCATCATTTCCGAAATGCAACAAATACCTGAAATTCAAAACGAACATTTAGTCGCAGGTACCGGTGCGTTAACGGAACTGTGGCAGTTGTTAGGTGATTTCCCCCAAGCCCAACTAGATTTGCGTTTGGCAAGAGGTTTAAGTTATTATACCGGATGTGTTTTTGAAGTGGTGGCTGCGGATACGCGCTTGCCTGAGAGTTTTAAAATTGGCAGTTTAGGTGGCGGTGGCCGTTACGATAATTTAACGGGTATTTTCGGATTGAAAGAGGTTTCAGGCGTTGGCGTTTCTTTCGGGTTGGATCGTATTTACGATACCCTCGAAGCGTTTGAAACTGAAAATAGTAAACCACAAGAATCTGGGATTTTGATTTGTCCGATGTTGCCCGCCGCAGAAAAATTGGCTTTTGAGATTGCGGCTACGTTGCGCCGTGAAGGATTTCAGACGGAGGTATATCCAGGTTCTGTAAAGCTCAAAAAACAGCTCGATTATGCCAATGCCAAACGATTCCAATTTGCCTTGATTTTGGGCGAAACAGAGATTGAAACCGGACGTATTTCAATCAAAAATTTAATAGACGGCACCCAACAAGAGGCCTCACAAGATTCAATTATAGCACACTTAAACCATGCGTGATTTTTATTTTTTACATGAAGTGGGAGCGGCGATGGCCGAACCTGTTATTTTATCTGAAGGGGTTCGCCTTCGGATGCAAAAAAGTGTCGATTTTTTAACTCGCTACCTGAAAGATGCCCAAGCGCCGGTTTATGGAATTAATACGGGTTTTGGGTCCTTACAAAACGTTGAAATTTCGGCCTCCGAGCTGAACGAACTTCAAGAGAATTTACTCATTACCCATGCCGCGGGTGTAGGAGCCCTGCTATCGGAAGAACTTACCTTAACCATGATGTGGTTGAAGTTATTGAACATGAGCAAAGGGTATTCGGGTATACGTCCGTTGGTATTCGAACGCTTGGCGCTGATGTTTAACGAAAGGATAATTCCTTGTGTGAACGAGCAAGGTTCTTTGGGGGCTTCTGGTGATTTAGCGCCTTTGGCGCAAATGAGTTTGCCTTTGATTGGAAAAGGTCGGGTTCAAGTTAACGGCTTGATTATAGAGGCGAAAGAATGGTTAAAGTCGCTTGATTTAGAGCCCTTGGTGTTGGATCCGAAAGAGGCTTTGGCCTTGATAAATGGAACGCAATTTATGCTGGCGCATGCGCTGGTGGCGTATTGGAAAATTGAAAAAATAGAAGCGCAATTACCTTGGATTTGTGGCTTAAGTATCGATGCGTTTGATTGCAGGTTGGATCCGTTCCATCCTGCGATTCACGCCATTCGACCGCATAACGGTCAGATACGGGTGGCAGCGGAAATCCGACAGGTGCTTGCCGGCTCGCCGCGCGCGAATATCCCCAAAAAACAAGTACAAGATCCCTATAGTTTTCGCTGTATTCCGCAAGTGCATGGGGCTAGTTACGATGCGCTAGAGCATTGTTTTTCAGTTTGGGAAACCGAATTGAACGCCGTAACCGACAATCCAAATGTATTTGAGGAAGAAGGGTGCATTTTGAGCGGTGGAAATTTCCACGGTCAACCCTTGGCGCTTACCTTGGATTATGCGGCCATGGCTATTGCCGAATTGGCCAATATCTCAGAACGTCGCTTGTATTTGTTGGTTAGCGGACAACGGGACTTAAGTCCTTATTTAGCGGAAATTCCAGGTACCGATTCGGGATGCATGATTACCCAATACAGCGCCGCCTCCTTGGTAAGTCAGAACAAGCAACTATGCACACCGGCCTCGGTCGATAGCATTGTTTCTAGCAATGGTCAAGAAGACCATGTGTCTATGGGGGCCAATGCCGCCACGAAACTGTTGCGCGTGCTTGAAAATACCCAAAATGTTTTGGCCATGGAATGGCTGTGTGGGGTTAAAGCGAATCAACAGCGAACGGTACCCAGTTCTGAGGGCATCGAAATGCGGGTACAGGCATTTTTATCAGAAGGGCCTTTAGCGCACCGGGAAGTGCCGATGACCGATTTAATTGAGCGGGCGTATCGCTATTGTTGGTTGGGTTGAATGGATTGGGTAATTACCGACCAAATTTCATCGCGACCTAGTTTTGTTTCCGAAGAACTGATAATAAAAGGAGGCAATTCTTCCCAAAATTCGGAGAGGGCGTCTTTTATGGCTTGAACTTGGGACTCCAATTCGGGAGCTTTTAATTTGTCACTTTTGGTTCCCACAAGAATCAAAGGAATTTCTTCCATGCCGCAGTCGTTAATGAACTCGATGTCCATCGGTTGAGGGGGAATGCGTAAATCGACCAAGATAAAGAGGGCATACAAATTTTCGCGATTTTTGAGATAATAACGAATCATATTGCTGAACTTATTCCGCATCGTTTTTGACACTTTCGCGTAGCCGTATCCCGGTAGGTCGCATATTTGCATCCATCCATCGATATTATAAAGATTCAAGGTTTGGGTTTTTCCGGGCTTGGAACTGGTTCTGGCGAGTTCTTTGCGTTCAACAACACAATTGATAAGCGACGATTTACCGACATTACTGCGGCCAATGAAGGCAAATTCTGGAAGGGTGGTATGGGGCATTTCCAGTGATTTTTCCCAGCTGCCTAAATATTTTGGATCTTTGATTTGCATGGTGGTGGGGCGTATAGGTGCGGTAAAACTTATGGTGTATATTTGCGGCTCATTTTGAGCACTACAGTTAAACCCAATCCGCTTTCCGACACTTCAAAGAAACAACAAGTCGAGGAGATGTTCGATAATATTTCCGAGCGCTATGATTTTTTGAATCGGGTATTGTCTCTTGGAATCGATATCCAATGGCGTAAAAAAGTGCGTAAGATTATCGCCCAATCAGGAGCTAAAAACATCTTGGATGTGGCAACCGGTACGGCAGATCTGGCGATTGAATTGGCCGTTATCGAAGGCGCTTACATTACGGGAATTGATATCTCTCAAGGGATGCTTTCTCGGGGGGATATTAAATTAGAGAAGTTGGGTTTAAATAAGCGCATTCGCTTGCAGCAAGCCGATTCCGAAAATCTGCCGTTTGAAAACGATTCGTTCGAAGCCATAACAGTGAGTTTTGGTGTTAGAAACTTCGAGAATCTTGAAAAAGGCATGGCGGAAATGTCTAGGGTATTAAAGCCAGGGGGTAGTTTAGTCGTCCTCGAATTCAGTAAACCACGGAATCCTGTTTTTAGCGCTATTTATTGGTTTTACTTTAAATATATATTGCCACGTTTGGGACGTTTAATTAGCAAAGACGCAACGGCGTATACCTATTTGCCCCAGAGTGTGGCTGTTTTTCCTGAAGGGGAAGATTTTGTAAACGTAGCAAAATCTTCTGGGTATTCCCATGTTACCTATAAAGGACTTACCTTTGGAATTGCGACTTTATACCATTGCGTAAAATAATAGCCATAGCGTTAGTTATGTGTTGGGCTCACGCGGCTTCTGCGGTTCCAAAAGACCCCAACAGAATTCTCCGAAAACGGTTTTTTTGGGGCATTGCATTCAGTGGTACCCAGGCAATGATGAAAATGCAATTGCATCCTGCCTTTTGGATGCGCAACGATTCACTCCGGTCTATCAATCCACAATCTCAAATTGGAGGGGGCTTTGGGGGTACAGTTGCGATGCGGATGCGCAAAAACTGGGAATGGAAGCTTGCCACGATGCTGCAACTACACAACCGTAATATTGATTTCAATTGGGCCAATAGACCGGTTGAAACACTTTCAATAGAAACCATTTCGTTAGACTTACCACTAACCCTTAAATATCGATCGGATATGCCCAATAATACTGGGTTTTTTGTGTTGGGCGGCGTGCGTTGGTCTCACGATTTTCAGAGTAACGAAGGTCTCGTTATTGGAAATACCAAACCAATGATAGCCATGAAAGCCAATACCTATTATTATGAATTTGGTGCCGGGTTTGAATTCCGGTTGGATTATGTAGACCTCTCTATAGAACTAAAAATGTCGAACGGTTTTACGAATGGTTTGGTGCGCGTTCCGGATAGTTATTATTCGGGCTCTATGAGTGCATTGTTCCCTCGTTTGTTTTCCATCACCTTGATGGCCCAAAACTAAGTCATGCCTTTTGAATTCAAATTAGAAAAAACCGACGATAAATCGCAGGCGCGTGCAGGTATCATTCGCACCGATCACGGCGAAATTCATACCCCTATTTTTATGCCGGTGGGCACCGCGGCCAGTGTTAAAGCCGTGCCAAGAAAAGAATTAGAAACTACGATTAACGCCGAAATAATACTGGGGAACACCTACCATTTATACTTAAGACCCGGATTGGAAGTCATTCAGGAAGCGGGAGGAATTCACGGTTTTGCGGGTTGGGATAGGCCCTTGCTCACCGATAGCGGTGGATATCAAGTGTATTCGTTGTCTAAAACACGGAATATTAAGGAAGAAGGTGCCCTTTTCAAAAGTCATATTGACGGGTCTAAACACCAATTTACGCCCGAAAATGTGATCGATACCCAGCGCATTTTAGGGGCCGATATCATCATGGCTTTCGATGAATGCACTCCCTATCCGTGTGAACGCGATTATGCGGAGAAAAGCATGCACATGACCCACCGTTGGTTAGATCGGTGTATGAAACGCTATCACGAAACAGAACCTATTTACGGACATCACCAAGAATTATTTCCCATCGTTCAAGGCAGTGTATATCCCGATTTGCGTGTTCAAAGCGCGGAGTATATCTGTCAGCACGAAGCCGGTGGTTATGCCATTGGTGGATTGAGCGTGGGGGAGCCACACGAAGATATGTACGCCATGACCGAGAAGGTAACGGCGATCCTTCCCAAGTCAAAGCCGCGATATTTAATGGGCGTAGGAACGCCAGAAAACATCTTAGAAAGTATCGAACGGGGCATTGATATGTTCGATTGTGTAATGCCTACACGAAATGCCCGCAATGGAATGGTTTTTACCACCCAAGGAATTCTCAACATAAAGAATAAAAAATGGGAACGTGAATTTGGTCCGCTCGATCCCTTGCTTACGCCCGATTATTCCCTGTCATACATGCGGCATCTTTTCCACTCAGGCGAAATGCTAGGTCCCATAGTGGCCAGTATCCAAAATTTACAACTATACTTGTGGTTGGTGCGAGAGGCGCGAAAACATATTATTGCAGGCGACTTTAGCTCTTGGAAACCGCAAATACAAAAACAAGTTTCTCAACGTTTGTAAATGAAATTTCGCGTTACCATACTCGATCGCTACATAGCACTCAAGTTTCTTAAAACGTTTGTGGTTACGATAAGTTTATTTATCGTAATCATCATTGTTTTCGATGTGGCAGAAAAGCTCGATGATTTCTTAAAGCGCGATGCCCCATTTGGAGAAATAATCGGGGTTTATTATGTAAGCTTTATACCCACTTTAATCAATACCTTTAGTCCAATATTTATATTTATTTCGGTATTGTATATGACGTCTCGATTGGCCGGTCGTACCGAATTTATATCTATGTTAGCTGGGGGCGTTTCCTTGGTGCGCATCTTGCGGCCTTACATGATGGTCGCCGTTTTTTTAGCTTGGGGAAGTTATGTTTTGAATGCCTGGATCATTCCGATTACCGATAAAGATCGCGTAAAGTTCGAGTATAAATACCTGCGAAATTATTGGGATGAAACCCGCAATTCCATTTACCGACAAATCCAACCGGGTGTAATTATGTACATGGATTATTTTGCCAATCACGACAGTACCGGGTTAGGAATTACCCTAGAATCGTACGACGGGATAGAGTTAAAAAGCTCCTTGTTTGCTCGATTTATTCGTTGGGACAGGCGCAAACAAACCTGGCATTTAGATCAAGTTACCCAAAGAGAGTTTTTACCCAACGGCAATCAGGTGGTTCAAACACTATCCAGTTTGGATACCTTGATTTCTTTTAATCCGGCCCATTTTTTCTTTCGCTTAGAAGATATCCAAAGTTTGAATCAACGCGAATTGGTTTCATTCACCGAGCAGGAACGACAGCGCGGCTCTCCCAATGTTCCGGGCTTAGAAACCGAACGTTTCCGTCGTTATGCCAGTCCTTTCAGCACCTTTATACTCATCGCAATCGGGGTGTCTGTAGCCGGACGTAAAACCAGAGGTGGGGTGGGTGTTTCCTTGGCTGTGGGCATATTTGTCATACTCTTTTTCTTGTTCTTCAGTCAATATTTCAACTCATTGGGGGTTAAAAATGTAATGCCGCCGTTTATTGCGGTTTGGATGCCGAGTATGGTATTTGTTCCGATTGCCTGGCT
>CAMBBZ010000091.1 GCA_945863965.1 Chitinophaga pinensis
CTTTGCCCGCGAGTACCGTTCCGGCCTTAATTTGAAAAGCCAATTGTGTTTTAGACTCAATACTTAGGGCATACGCAGAAAGATGCTGCACATGATCAAGATTCAAAATAAATTCAAGTTCCTGCTGCCATTCCTGATCCGTTTTCCATGGAGTTCCGTAAATAAGGTCTACAGAAACCTCAAATCCACCAAATTCTCCAATTAAAGACAAACTTTTTAAGCTCTGTTCGGCCGTATGCGCCCGATTCATGGCCTGTAACTCTGCGTTATTTAGCGATTGAAGTCCTAAACTCAATCGGCTAATCCCCAAATCTTTCCAGCTTTTAAGAGACTCAATTCTAATATCTTCCGGATTGCATTCCAATGTAATTTCAGTCATCCCACTGAAATCCGTCTTTTCTTTTAAGGCCTCAAATAGGATTTTCAGCGCGCTGGGAGCGAGCAGGGAAGGGGTGCCGCCGCCAAAATATAAGGTTTTTATGCCCTGAGGGGGTAGTGCCGTTAATTCGATTTCCCCCGAAATAGCCCTAATCATATCATCGGTATTGCGCAGGTTGGTGCTGAAATGGAAATTACAGTAGGTGCAAGCCTTGCGACAAAACGGGATGTGGATATAGACCCCAAACATGGCACAAAGGTCATCGATTTTTAGGGGTGCTGCAAGTAGCTGCGCGACAAAGCGTATTTTTGCGTGTCGGATATGCGTTGGGTTCTTTTGATACTGCTTGGATTCGCTCGTTTTGGGGCTGCAGATGCGCAGGTGCCTCCCAATCGGGATACCCTTAATTCGTTTGGGATTAACGGGATGGATTCTAGCGGTAAAGTGGCCAATTATTGGTATTATTTCCCCGAGAATCGCTTTGTCGATTCGCTGCGGATTGATAGCATTGCGGACCGATTTGCAGTCGGTTTATATTTGCAATTTCCTACCGAAAAGGCCTACCGTGAACGCGATAAATTCGATCCGTTCTTACACGAAATTTACTTCCGAAAAGCCCGAGCTCAAACTTGGTTTTTTGTCGTTTCGCTATTGGTTATTTTTTACCTTATTTATTATCGCTCGGTATACCAGCGGCAGTTTGAATTGCGGGTAACCGGATTGTATAAACCCTATTTTTTTGAAGATTTAATGCGGGAACAACAAATCAGTTCGGCAGCCGGAAGCGTGCATGCGTTTGCCATCGGATTATTGGTGTTTTCTCTAGGTGTAATGCTCTATTTGATCAATCTCGACTTCAATAAGCTAAATATCTTTTTGATGTTTTTATTGGTGTTAATTGCGTGGTCGGGACTCTCGTTCTTCTTGTATGTTTTACAGCGTTTATTCGCCTTTAGCATGAAAATAGAAGACCTTTTGTCGCGCAATTTCCAACGTCAAATAGGTGTGAATCTGTTTCTTGCCTTGCTGATGCTGCCCCTATTCCTGATTGCTTATTACAACGGTACCGACGAGCAAGACCAATGGGTATTCCGCAATATGTATTATGTGCTAATTGCTTGGATTTCATTGCGATTGTGGGTGCAGTTTTTTGGTATTGTTCGCGACGGTATGTTGAATCTGACTTCATTTTTGTATTTTTGCACTCTTGAAATAATTCCGTACTTACTATTGATTAAATTTCTACAGAACTCCCTATAGCCTATGAGCCCAGAAAGAGAACAGAAAGTAAAGAGTATCTTGATTACACAGCCAGAGCCAGAGCCCGGAAGAAATGTGTACCTAGATTTCGTGGATAAATACAAGCTCAGCATGGATTTTAGGGCTTTCATTCATATAGAACCTCTAACGGCAAAGGAAATTCGCAAGCAAAAAATTAATTTCTTGGAGTATACCGCCATCATTTTCAATTCCCGAAATGCGGTCGATAACTTCTTTCAAATGGCTCAGGAAATGAAAGTGGAAATGCCTGCAGAAACGAAGTATTTCTCCATTAATGAGAGTGTTTCCAACTACGTTCAAAAATATATAGTTCCCCGGAAACGGAAAATGTTTACCGCAAAAGGCACCGAAAAAGACTTTTTCACCCTTTTCAAAAACCACAAAAAAGAAAAGTTCCTGTTTCCTTGCAGCGATATCCGCAAGCCCAGTTTGCCAGACTTTTTTACCGGAAATAATTACGATTTTACAGAATGCATTATTTATCGCACGGTAAGTTCCGATTTGAGCGATTTGGAAAATGTATTCTACGATGTAATCGTGTTTTTCTCTCCAGCCGATATTAAGTCGCTCTACGACAATTTTCCCGGTTTTAAACAGAATAATACACGCATTGCCGGCTTCGGAAGCAGCACCCAATTGGCCATTACGGAACACAACCTAATCCTCGATATTACCGCTCCAGAACCCGGAATTCCGAGTATGGTCGCCGCGCTCGAAGATTATGTAGGTCGCACCAATAAAATCGCCTAATTGCCACAAGCAATCCGCTTCTCCCGCACTATTTAACTATTTACGATACGCTTTAGGCCTCGTTCCCGGCCAACCAAGCCCCGAACTGTGATCCCTTTTGGGTTATAAAAAGCACGTTAATAGCACTTTCCCGCAACCCTAGCTTTTTCTGTGCCAACTCCGTTTTGAGTCCGCGTGCATCCCTTACTTTTACCGAGGCTTCGACCACCGAATTGCGCTGCAATCCACGCTTTATGTCGTTCAAAGAACCCTCGTAATAGTATAAAACTGACTTACACCGACCCCATTGAAATGGCAACATTACGGCCGATGTGAATAGGGTTTCGGACTGATTTTGTGCCGTCATAAAAGGCAATCCGCTAAATAAACCATTCAAGTTTAAATTATTGAGTCCCCCATTGGGCTCGAAAATATAGGTTTGTGAGTCGTTTTGTATTTCGGGGGAAACCGCCTCGGCAAAGGTGCTCAAAACAGCAGCTGAGAATTCCGTTACGGCGCCCAATGCATCGATATGGATTGATCGGGTTTCGGTTGTCGCTTCCTCGTTTACGCTGATGTGTAAAAGCAATTCTTTGACTTCCCCTTGATGAAAAATACTGGTAAATTGAATTTTTCCAGGCAATGCCTTTCGCAATACCCGGAAATCGGTCATCGGACTCATTTTAACAATCCAATGGGAATAGTAAGTTCCAAACGTTTCAATTAGTTCGTCTATACGGGGCTGAAATTGTTCCCAATATCCGCCTAAGCGCTCTAAATCTTGTCGGCGGTCGGGATCCACATATACCCATCCTTGGGTTTGTGTTTGGTGAAGTGATAACAAACTTAATGCGTCCATATCCAACCGCTCATATGAACACTTTAGTCGTGCTTGGTTGTATCTAACTAAGGCGTTTAGATCCGACTGGATATCGCAGCTTATTACGTGGGTGCCGTTTTTAGACCAAGCCCATTCGTCTACGCCCAATCCGCCCGTGATACTCAATAAGGTGTCGACCGGAAATGCTTGGGCTTTCCAAAGGGCTACGGCTTCGGAGCTGCATTGTTCAAAGGAACGTTGCCAAAACAAGCAACCGGCGCGCGCATGTTGCGGTAATTTATGGGCGGATTTGACTCTTAATTTGTATTGCTCAAGCGCGAGGGGCGTGAATTCACCGAATTTTTTCTGAATTTGACCGATAGCGGGCGTTCGGATAGGGGATTCTGATAAATTAATTTCGGATAGGACATCGGAAATGCCTTCAAAAGCGTTTATTTTGTATACCAATTCAGAAATCATGAAGAACGCAAAATTAATCGCTATCATCGGAATCGCTACATTAATGTTCGCATCTTGCGGCATGCGTAAGAAAGACCGTTGCCCTAGCATGGGTGAAAAAACCGTTTTCGTTAAGTAAAGCGCAACTGCTAATGAAAGGCTGGAACGATTTAAATACCCTAGAGCAATTCCAGGAGTTATTGGTACGTTCCTCCCAGCAAACGATTGTCGTTTTCAAACATTCCACCCGCTGCAGTATCAGTACTATGGCACAGCGCCGTTTGTTAGACCTTAATACGGCTCAACATCCACAAACGGCGTTTTATTATCTTGATTTAATCGCAAACAGGGCCGTTTCCAATCAAATAGCGGACTCCCTAAGCGAAGAGCACAAGTCCCCACAAATATTGGTCATCAAAGACCAATCCTGTGTATATGAAGCATCGCACATGGAAATCAGCCAACGGGAGCTGTTAGAATTTATATAAATCGCCAATCTTATTTTATTTTTCTTTTGTGAATATCGCGTATTTTGCGGTGTGAAGGATATGTATTCCGTAGGTAATACACTACAGCTCTCTTTTTTAGTAACCGAGGCTGATCTAGCCGCGTTTAACGGGGCTCAAGTGCACCCGTTTTATGCCACCTTTGCCTTAGGTCGGGATGTGGAATGGACTTGCCGACAGTTCGTACTGAATATGAAAGACGACGATGAGGAAGGAATCGGAAGTTTTTTAAACATCCGACATAAATCGCCCGCGTTTCTTGGGGAAACCGTACACATTACTGCTACTATTAGTGAATTAGAAGGAAGCCGTATCGATTGTCGCTTTCGGGTGGAAGTTGCCGAACGGCTCATCGCCGAAGGGGAGCAAGGACAGCGGATTTTGAAAAAGTCGAAACTGTTATTACTCATCGATTCGCTTCGGCCCTCTGTGTAATAAGCCTAACAATTCTTGCAAGAAAGCCGTATTTTTGCGCCCCCGTGAATAAAAAGTCTTCCCCCAAAAAAATAGAAATTGTAAACCGCAAAGCGCGTTTTAATTTCCATGTGGAAGAATCTTTTACTGCTGGAATGCTTCTTTTTGGCTCTGAAGTAAAATCAATCCGCAACAATTCGGTTAATTTGGGCGATGGATACTGTCAGTTAAACGACGGTGAATTATTTCTGAAAAATATTCATATTTCCGAATGGAATCAGCAGGGGTTTGGGGTTCATGAACCCATGCGGGAGCGCAAGTTGTTGTTGAATAAACGGGAATTACTGCGCATCGAAGCAAAGATAAAATCTAAAGGATACACCGTTTTCCCTATTCGCTTGTTTGAAGGCGATCGCGGTATTTTTAAAATGGAAATTGGATTGGGTCAAGGCAAAAAGACCTTTGACAAACGCGACGATTTAAAAGAAAAAGACATAAAACGCGATCTTGATCGCGGTCGTTTCTAAACGCTTTCGTATTCTTTAATTGGGTAAATCCGAAGGGATTAACTCTATAATTTGGTACGTATTATCGATGCTGAGTAAGGTATCTGCCTCTGCCATCGCAACACCGAAGGTCCGCTTCGCATACGTTAAGGTGTAAAATTCAGCCATTTTTTGAAAATCGAAATACCTTGGGGTATGTATAAAGGGGCGTAACTCGGGAAGTGCATTGGGACCTTTTATGAAGTCAAAAATGCGTCCCCCGGAATTATTAAGGATAAATACGTGGAAATTCGGTGGGAAATCGGTCCAAAGGGCGTTCGAATCATAGACACTGCTTACATCTCCGAGTATGGCAATCACGTGCCGTGTCGGGTTAGCAAGGGCATCGCCAATGGCCGTACTCAAGCACCCGTCAATGCCGCTAACGCCTCGATTGCTGAATACGTGTGCTCGTGTTTTCCCTGCCCAACTGCCATAACGAACGGTCATAGAATTGCCCAAATGCAGGTGGCAATCCTCATTTAAATGGGAAAAAACAGCCCTCACAAAGGTAGCTTCTTCGGCAAAGGGTGGATCGAGTTGGCTTATTTCAAGCGGTTGAGCTTCTAAAAAAGTTTGCCATTGTTCTTTGTATAATTTGGACGTATGGGGAATCGCTTCGTTGGTGTATAATTCGAACAAGGCTCCTACAAAGTCGGCTTCGTGACAAATCCATGCTTGGGGTTCTGTTTGAAAGGGGTCGCCAATTTCGGCATGGAGTCCGACATGCAGGTGTTGGGGTTTCCAACGGATAAGGGCTTCTTTCATGGGTTTTGAAATCAGACCCATGCCCATCGTAATGATTAAGTCCGGGGCTAATTCATCGGGAATGTCGCGCCCGTAAATTTTCCAATCCCAAGCATCAAATCCGACGGTTAACTGCAAGCTGGTCACGTCTGCAAATAGGGGCAGGTGCTCTTGTAAGATATTCAAGATGCTATTAAGAAGGGGGCTTTTGGGGTGTTGGCCAATTAAAAGCGCCACTTTTTTACCCTGTATATAAGGTTTTAACGATTCGGTAAAAACGGGTTCAAAAGGGGGAGCCGCATACATAAAGGCGGGCACCTCTATGGTTTTTTCGGGAAGTTGGTGAACGCCTTCGTATATAGGTTCCGAAAGGGCTAAATTTACGTGTGCGGGTCCTGGTATTTTAGTTATAGCCGCTCGAATGCAATCGTAAAGACCTTTAGAAATGATATTTTCGGAGTCGTGCCGCACGTCGATTTGGAAAGAACCACGGGAATAGGACCCAAAAAAATCTTGTTGCCTGATGGTTTGCCCATCCCATTGGTCAATTCGATTGGCAGGCCTGTCGGCCGAAACAATTAAAAGCGGTACGCGTTGGTAATAAGATTCAAGTACCGCTGGATAGGCATTGGCAAGAGCAGAGCCGCTGGTGCATAGAAATGCGGCAGGATGTCGCTCGAGGAGTGCGTGACCCATAGCGGCAAATGCGCAAGCGCGTTCATCGGGAAAACTGTGTAATTGAAAATGGCCATTGCGAAGGAGCGCGGCTACAATGGGGGCATTGCGTGAACCTGGAGATATAAACCAATGCAAAATATCCGCTTCTTGGAACAATGCGGCTATATAATCCAAGCGATTGGAAAGCATGTGTATTAAGGATTAAAAAAAGGGTTGTGGCGTATTTCATGGTCCACCGTGGTAGCGGGACCATGTCCGCTGTACAGGGTCATGGTGGCGGGAAGTGTAAATATTTCTTCCCTTATTTTTTGCAATAATTGCGCGTGATTACCTCCCGGTAAATCGGTGCGACC
>CAMBBZ010000092.1 GCA_945863965.1 Chitinophaga pinensis
AATTTTGAATTAATCAATAAGCTAAGTGCTATTGATCGCTTTAGCGGTGAATGGTCAAATATTGAAAGGCGCGAAGGTATTCATGCTTTAAAGCAACTTAAATCTATCGCAACAGTTCAAAGTGTTGGTGCTTCGACTCGAATTGAAGGATCCAAATTGACCAACGATGAAATTCAGGTTTTACTTTTTGAAAATTTAAAAATCGATAAGCTTGAAGAACGCGACCAGCAAGAAGTAGTTGGCTACTTTCAAGCATTGGATACCATATCAGAGTCATTTACTGATATACGTGTTTCTGAAGGAGATGTAAAAAACCTCCATAAAATCTTAATGAAGCATAGTGAAAAAGATGAATGGCATAGAGGGGAATACAAACAACATCCCAACTCAGTAGATGCACATTATCCAGATGGTAGGATAGTTACGATTTTCAATACCACCAAGCCCGGACAAGATACAGAAGATTCTATGCGTGCCTTGTTTGAATGGTATCAAAATGATAAATCCACTCCTGCCATAATAAAGGTGGCAGTCTTTGTGTATGAATTCTTAAGTATACATCCTTTCCAAGATGGCAATGGAAGATTAAGTCGTTTGCTAGGAACTTTATTACTACTAAAACAAGGCTATCCGTGGATTCAGTTCGTGAGTTTTGAGCATGAAATAGAAAATAGAAAAACAGACTATTACAAGGTTCTGATGGATTGCCAGCAAAATAGACCTGGTGAAAATGTTGATTCATGGCTGGATTTCTTCTTGGCTTGTTTAAGTAGTATTCAAGATAAGCTCATGCAGAAATTGGAAACCCAGCAAACTCAAAACGCATTAAATCCGCGTGAGAAAAAAATTGTTCAATTTATTGAAGCCTACCCTGGTGTCAAGTCGGGCGAAATTGCATCTAAGTTAAATATCCCTCTACCTTCAGTAAAAAGAATATTATCAGAAATGATTGCTAACAAAATCATTTCGAAAAATGGAATTGGAACTGGAACAAATTATACAGCTGAAAGAAGTGTAAAAGTTAAATCTGATTTGTTGATGAAGCTTTCGAATAAAGAAACGGAGAAGATATTTAGACTCACCAATAAGCATGCATTTCTTGAAATCAAAAAAATAATTTTAACTCCAAAGTTTGAATGGAAAGTACCGGATGAATGGGCAAAATATTTGAGTCTCCAAAACCCAATAATAACCCTAGAAGCAAGAACAATGTCTGGTAGTTTATTTAATCAAGTATATGCTGTTCAAGCGTTTAATTCTCCCTTTTATTTTCAGCCAGTTTTTGAAATTCACAATGGGCTTCAAATTCCAACAAGTTTATTTAATGATGTTCTTAAAGTAAACGAGTATCCTGTTGATGTCAAAATTAAACTGTCCTGGGAAGGAGAGGATTGTTCCTTTGATATACAGCTAGTTTATGATATTTCTGAAGGGTAAGTTAGATCTGATGATTACCAAGTTTTTCCTCAATCCATCCAAAACATATCTTCCCGAGGAATGTTTTTATCTCGACCTACCGCAAAAGGATTGAATTTGCGTTTCGTAAATACATACCAAGCGCCTCCGGAAATGGCAATCTCTTTATCAGCGGAATTCCACAAGAGACCATCCCCATAGTGCGTGCCTGGATTACTCGCATAAGGAAATCCAGCCGAGGTAGTGTCCTTCGTGCTGCGTTTTAATCCTTTTTCCATTTCTAATAAATAGCGGTCCCTTTCTTGCAACATATTGGCAAAATGAAACGCCAGCGTCATTTGACCCGTGCCTTCGAACCAAACCGCATCGCGGTCTTCATCGAAACAATACCCGGTTATTTCTTTGCCTGTAACCGTAGATTTTTGGGTGGTAAGGTGTCGATTCGCCGCGATTAATGTTTGGCTTGGGAAGTTTTCAAAAATCAGATAACTCCAGGGATGTAGATCCAATGCATATAAATACGGCGGATTTTCAGGCCAAGCAACCATCGTTTTATCGGCGGCATTCCATCGATTCGTCTTTAAAAAACCAAGCATTTTTCTGTGGAAATCAGTATAACCCTCCACGGCATTAAAGGCATCAATCATGCCCTCGGTAACTTTGTAATTCAAAAGTTTACCATCGGCGTCATAACCAGCAAAAAGACCTCCATCACTGTCTTGAAGGCTGATTAGCCAATTTCTAATGTGCTTTGATAAATTGTCGTACCGCGAATTTCCGGAGCGCGCTTTATAGTTGTTTAAGGCAATCAATAACCACGCATTATCTCCCATCCACCGATGTCGGTTGGGATTCCCCTCGCTGCTTCTTATTTGGGAAAATCCGCCTATGCCGGCATTCAGTTCGGAATCAACGCGGGCATTAAAGAAATCGAAGATTTTTTCTGCTTTTGCATAGTCGTTTTGCAGCATGAAAACCAATGCCCCGAGCGCATTGTCGTATAAGGAAACCACGTTTCCATCCTCAACGCTTTCTAATAATCCGTTCGGAAGTTGTTGCTGATTGAACCAATTGGTAACCTGTGTTTCTACAATTCCGATGGTATCCTTAGGGGGATGGACAGGTGGGGATGGGTCTTTTCCGCAGGCGGAAAAGAGGAATATTACTAATAGAAGTGAGGTGTGATTTTTGGCCACTATATTCAAAATAAATCTCCGAAATCGAAACCCTTCTCCAATCGTTCTTTGCCCAATTTTTGGTGCTCCGCCAGTGCCCATAATACAAATTCCTTCAAGAATAAACGATCCTGAGGCAGGCATTCCCCTTGGTATTGAACCACCAATTCCTCCAAAGCCGCATACTCGTTTAAGGCCTCCGCGTATTCTTCATCGTTGCTTTCGTCGTACAAAACCAAACCGCCTTCCGAAATCAACTCGGCCAACAATTCGTCATACGGGGTGGACTCGGTTTTCTTGCTTAATTTCTCTATTCGGGGGAAGATTCCCGGCAGATAGCTTTTAATGGCTGCGCCAATGAGCTGTTGGGCCACAAAAGCAGCACCTTCTTGCTCGCCCTCATACACCAATTCTACCTTTCCTGTGATGGCCGGGATAATTCCCATGAAATCAGACAAACGGACCGTAGTTTTGGATTCTTTATTCATCAAGGAGCGGCGCTCAGCCGTGCTCACCAAGCTCTCCAACATAGAAATACTCATACGCGCACTTACGCCACTCTTGGTATCGATGTACTTGTTTTTGCGCGCTTCGAAATTGATTTGCTCCAATAGTTCATACGCCAAATTCGGAATATAAACGCGTTCCGATTGACTTGGATTGATGCGGGCTTCTTGAGCCGAAATTTTGCGGGCAATCTCGATGGTTTCGGGATAATGCGTTAAAATTTGCGAGCCTATTCGGTCTTTAAGCGGCGTGACAATGCTTCCCCGGTTGGTATAATCCTCGGGATTGGCGGTAAATACAAATTGTATATCTAAGGGCAATCGCAACTTGAAACCGCGAATTTGGATATCGCCCTCTTGAAGGATATTGAAAAGCGCCACTTGGATACGCGCCTGTAAATCAGGGATTTCGTTAATGACGAAAATGCAGCGGTTCGATCTGGGTATCATGCCAAAATGGATAACGCGGTCATCGGCATACGATAATTTCAAATTGGCGGCTTTGATGGGATCTACATCGCCAATCAAATCGGCCACAGTTACGTCGGGCGTGGCCAATTTTTCGGTGAAACGATCGTCGCGGTGCAACCAAGCAATAGGAGTGAGATCGCCTTTTTCGGCTATTGTTTCTATGGCGTAACGCGATATGGGCTGCAAAGGATCGTCGTTAATTTCGGAACCTGCCACATACGGTATGTATTCGTCTAAAAGGTTCACCATCAAGCGGGCCAAACGCGTTTTTGCCTGACCTCGGAGTCCCAATAAATTGATATTGTGTCGCGATAAAATAGCGCGTTCCAATTCGGGAATTACGCTATTTTCAAAGCCAAATACGCCCGGAAAAGCCGTTGTTCCGGCCTCTATATGATGGATTAAATTGTCACGAAGTTCGTCTTTGATGGATTTACTTTGGTATCCGGCTGCTTTCAATTCACCTAATGTCTGTATCATCTTATTTGAGTCTTTTTTTTCTGTTGGATTCGTAATCTTGAAAAATCATTTCCCCTAAACCTTTGAGTCCGGTATAAAAGGCTTTGCCTTGATTGGCCTCGGTAAATTTGTCGACAAATTGTTGAAGGTAAGGGTCTTGAGCAATCATGAAGGTGGTAATGGGTATGTGCAATTTTCGGGCTTGCGCGGCTTGGGTATAGCACATTTCGGTGATGTACGGATCGAGACCATTGCTATTCATGTAATAGCGACCGTCGCGTTCCTTTACACAACTCGGTTTGCCATCGGTAATCATGAAAATTTGTTTATTGGTATTTTTCTTCCGTCGTAAAATATCCATGGCCAATTGAAGTCCGGCAACGGTATTAGTATGGTAAGGACCTACCTTGAGGTAGGGAATGTCTTTAATGGAAATCGTCCATGCATCGTTGCCAAAAACGAGAATATCGATGGTGTCTTTCGGATATCGGGTGGTAATCAATTCGGCTAGGGCCATCGCTACTTTTTTCGCCGGCGTGATGCGGTCTTCCCCATAGAGAATCATAGAATGGCTGATGTCGATCATGAGCACGGTGCTCATTTGGGCGTTGTAGCGGGAATCTTCTACGACTAAATCGTCTTCGGTAAGCTGAAACTCGCCCATTCCGTTATTGATTTGGGCATTTTTGAGACTCTCGGTGAGGGAAATTTTATCAAGTCCATCGCCAAAATTATAGGGGCGTAACTCGCCGGTAAGCTCATCGCCGAGTCCGGAGGATTTTGTTTTGTGATTTCCGGCACCGCTTTTATGCAGATTTCCAAAGATATTTTCGAGTGCGGTTTGTCGGATGGCTCGTTCGGTCTTGGCGGTAATACCGATGCCTGTACCTCCGTCGCTATCGATTTCTTCGCGGATATAGCCTTTGTCTTTAAGGTCTTCGATGAAGTCATCGATGGTGTAATTCTCGTCGGTGAGTTGGTATTCTTTATCGAGTTCGCGGAGCCAAGCAATGGCTTCGTCAAAATCGCCGGCGGTATGGGTAATCAGCTCTTTGAAGATATCAAAAAGCATCTCAAAGGGGGGGATGTTTTTGGCCTCAAATTCTTTGAAGTAAAATCCTTTGGTACCTGAGCTAACGATCATAAAAGTATAACGTAGCGCGGGTGGAAATGTTCAGTTTGAAGGGGAAATAAAGACTGTAATTTAACGAAAAAGCCCCGAAGGATAAATCTTCGGGGCTTTTAATAATTTAACTAGAGGGGATATTTACATTTTATTGAAGTTGTAAATAGACTCCATTCGCAATTTGTCGGCTGTCTGTCCGGATGGAACATCTATAACTTTAAAACTTAATTTGCTTCCGTTAATATTGAAGTTTTCGATTGTTTCAGTATATAAATCAACATCGGTTATAATAAGTTTTCCATTTTCAATTTTATAAGTATAGTTTTCAGTTTCGTTAATAGTTCCGGTTTCATCGGTTTCAGATACGTCTAAATTGGTCGCGTCTTTGAAGTGAAATAAAATGGTTTCTTGTCCTAAAGTGTAGGTGGTATCTAAAGTTTTTACATTGTTGGAGAATTCCAACTCTTGTAGGGTTGCAAGTTTCCATTTCCCCAAATGAGCGGGTGTTTCATCCTCTTTTTTACATGCACTGAAGGTTGTTAACCCTAGAATTGCAATAAAGGTTAGTTTTGTAATTAGGTTTTTCATCATACAAAATTTGGATTAATTGGATTAAATTTCAATACCTAAAAATAAGTATTTTTTTGGATTTTTAGTAACTTATACAGACTATATGCCCGTTTTATGTATCGGTAAAATGTCAGTCAATTTAAAAACGATTTTTAAATTGTTAGCAAATTCTTTGAAGTAAAATCCGTTGGTACCTGAGCTAACGATCATAAAAGTATAACGTAGCGCGGGTGGAAATGTTCAGTTTGGACATGAAATAAGTCTTGTTTCAGCCGAACGGAGGGGTTTCACCGAGTCTAACTAAAAATAGAGGTCCCTTTTTTAGTGGAACCTCTATTTCAATTGAATACTGTCTTATTTCGGTTAAGGAATTACATTCTTTTGTAGGTTAAATAAATTACCAATCGATCGGGATCGGTTGCCGAACCTTCGTCATAAACGGCCATTGTTAAGGTTTGAGCTTGGATATTTACTTCCTCAAAAACATATTCTCCATCGGAATCTGTAACAGATAGTTTAGTGCCTTCCATTTTATAGGTGAATGGGTAGGTCTCTTGCGGTTCTTCGTTGTTTGGGTATCCAATGATCCAATCGCCGTTACTAGCGTCTTTAAAGTGCATTCTCTCTATCCCGTCTACGGAAGGATCCATGTAAGTTATTTCTTCAAAGGCGATTTTATAATCTTTAAATTCCACCTCCCTTACAGAGGTTAAATCCCAAACTCCTAAAAGTGTGGGTTGCACTGGTTTTGGCTCTTCCTTTTCACATGACGTGGTAGTTACTAACAGGCCAACCAAAGCGATAATAGTGAGTTTAATAAATTTCATATAAACAAATATAGATTTTGATCTTGAAATCTCAAAAGTAGAGACGCAATGCATTGTAGAGACGCAATGCATTTTAGAGACGCAATGCATTGCGTCTCTACGAGTCCCATGATAATCCGTGTTGCGAAACAAATGCGCGTATAAATCACAAACGGGAATCCAATTCCCCTCACTATCCGTGTTGCGAAACAAATGCCGCGTATTGTATTGGGCAAAAAAAAAGCACCATCAAGATGACAGTGCTATTTTTGGGGTAAACAAGGGGTTATTAAGCCGTTCTGCGGACGTTGATGGCAGAATCGCCTTTTGGTCCGGATTCAATTTC
>CAMBBZ010000093.1 GCA_945863965.1 Chitinophaga pinensis
ACCTGTTGTTGCACCAGTGGGTCCAAAGCCGCAACGGCTTCGTCTAAAATCAAAATACTCGGATTGGCCGCAAGCGACTTGGCTATACACAAGCGTTGACGCTGACCTCCACTCATTTGTGTAGGTCTTTTTTGCCATAAATCCGGTCCAAATGCCACCTCATTAAGTCCGGCTTCGACCTCTGCGCTGCGTTCGCTTTCCGATTCCTTTGGGAAGCAAACCTTACGAACTTCCATCATGGATTGCCAAGCGGTATGTCGACGATTTAGCGATGAAAATGGGTCTTGAAACACCATTTGTATGCCCGTGGGCGCTTGTTGGCGCAGGGGCACGCCATTAATCGTAATAGTTCCCGATGAGGCCGTTTCTAAAGCAACCAATATTTTAGCCAAGGTAGATTTCCCTGATCCGGAAGTTCCAATTACAGCTAAGGTTTCTCCCGGTTTTAATTCCATGTTAAAATCGTTCAAGGCCTGCATGCCATTTCCGTATTTTTTACCTAATGCCTTTACCTCTAAAACAACATTTTCGGGATTAGTTTGAATTACTTTTCTTTGGGGAAGCGCATTTAAAAGTGCCTGCACGTATTCAGAAGGTCGCTCATTTAACACCTCGTTTACAAGACCACTTTGGATAAGTTCCCCACGTCGGAGCACCGTTACCCGATCGGCAAAATCGGCAACCACATCGAGTTCATGGGTAACCCAAATGAGTGTCGCATTGAGCTTCCGTACCACGTGCACCAAATCCGTAAGTACTTGTTTTCTGGAAAAGAAATCCAAAGCCGTTGTGGGTTCATCGGCTAAAATTATACGGGGCTTATGTAGCGTGGCCATAGCAATAACAACGCGTTGCCTTTGACCCCCACTCAATTGGTGCGGATATGAATTCAATACCCGAAGGGCATCATCGGCAAGACCTACATCGGCTAACCGCTCTAACAATTCAGCATCCTGATTTTTACGATTTACAGGGGCATGGATATTCCAAGCTTCGCGCAATTGCGCCCCACACGTCATTTGAGGATTAAGCGCGCTTAAGGGTTCTTGAAAAACCATTCCCACATACTTACCCCTTGCGGCAAGCCAATTTTTATAGGTCCAATCAGACAATGGCAAATCGGGAACTCCGTTAATATGAAGATTAATTGCACCCGTGGCCGACAAATTCTTTGGCAATAAACCAATCAACATTTTTAATAAAAGGGACTTCCCACTACCACTCTCTCCTATTACGGCATGCACTTCAGATTCCTCCGCTTCAAAAGAAGGTAACTGCAACAACGTTTTTTCTCCCGAAGAAATGACCAAGTTCTTTATCTGGATGAGGTTGCTCAAGAGGAACAAAGGTAATAAAGTTTGAACATAGACATAAAAAAAGGCCAAAACAGTATTGTTTTGGCCTTTATATGAAAAACAAATCGTATTACTCTACAGTCAAGCGGATAGGGATTTCGCGCCATGAAACCACAAAGCGACCTTTGTTTTGTCCGGGAATCCATCGGGGCGACCGTTGAAGGACCCTGATTGCTTCCGCCGTAAATTCCGGACAGCTCTTGGTTTCTTCAATCGCGGTTACGCGAGATATTTTACCACTCCCATCTACAACAAATCGCAGAACTACAGAACCGTTGATACCTTCGTCTTGACAACGCACGGGGTATTGAAATTCAGTACCCACGTATTCTCTAAACGCAGCCTCACCCCCAGGGAAAGAGGCCTTAACAGCCACGTTCGCCGTTGGACCTTCGTCACCCCCTTTGATAGGACCACCATCACCTGGATTGCCTAGATCTGGAGCGGTTGGATCATTGATTCCTTGCACATTTTTTAAGCCTGTGTTAGAAACCACATCTGGTGGGTTGATAGGGGCGTCCTCTGCAGCATCTGGATTGATTTTAGGTGCCACATAAGCTTGAGCCGATATAGGTTCTGGTTCCTGAAGTTTGGGTGGTTCTTTCGGTTTTTCCTCTTCTTCTTCGATAGGCGATTCAATATCGTCTAGGTTGGTCACAATTTTAATTGTTTTCCTTCCTTCGGTGTCTCCTTCTGAAAGAGAGGCTATAATTTTGGGACCTGACGCCAATAAAAGAGTCAGAGCACAAGCTGCAATAGTAGCGATACTTTGCGATTTACGAAATAGTAAACGAACTTGATACGCGCCATAGTCTTTGAAACGGTTTTCAAATACCAGATCAAGCCTCGATTGTGCATCGGGCGAATTCCAACGGTTGAATACTTTTGATAATGCGTTTTCTGCCATAGCTTAGTTGTTTAATTGCTCCTGTAATTTCGCTGTTTCTAGCGGATCCAAACCGGGATCAACTACGAAATATTTTGCGACCTGTGTGATCAAGAACTCATCGACTATATCGATAATATTTTCGTAAGTCGCATCTTTATCGTGCTTCACCAATACTACCAATTTAGATTGCAATTGTTCGTCTTTGGCTCGTCGCTCAATTTTATTTCGACTTGCAGTATCGCCTTCTTTTACGTCGGCGAGTTCAAGTTGTAACTTCTTCAATTTACTAATCAAGGGTGCATTTTTTTCAACCAATAGTTTTCTCAATCCGTTTTTTGTGTAATCGAGACGTATTAATTCGGTTGTTTTACTCAATCCACCTTGATAATAAAAGATATTGTCGTTTGCGGTCAGCAGGATGGTTAATCCATCTTTAATTTCCGGGGGCTTGATATTGGGATTGTCTTTTTCCAATTTCTCGGGGAAAATCATTCTCAATACCTTTGGCTTGGAAAACGTAGATGTCAATACGAAGAAAGTCAAGAGTAAAAAAGCTAAGTCAACTAGGGGCGTCATATCGACCCGAGTGCTTTGTTTTTTGGCTCTTTTCTTACTATCGCCACCGCCGCCGCTTTGTTGTATTTCTGACATAGTGTTCGTTATTAACTTTCAGGGGCACTCTCTAGTCCCGTGACCATTTGAAATTCTTTGACTTTTGCTTCGCGGAATACATCAATAATATACTGAATTTTATCCCACTTGGCATTACGAGCTGCCTTAACGGAAAACTGAATGTAATTCGTTTTATCAAATTCCATATTCCGGAGTTTGGCCTCTTCTTCGCGCTCTTTGTAATCGTTATGCGCTTCAATTTTGGTAAAATATGCCCAGTAGTAGAGTTCACTATTTTTGATTTTGCTTGCAGCAGTATCATAGGGAATTCCACGTTGTTCATATGCCGTTCTTTCTGTTGATTCCAGCTCCATATAAGGAGAGATTTCCGCCATGCGAAGTCCAATAGGACCTACACCTGAAAACTTGTTAATGTCTTCTTCGGATAATCCACCTGTTTTAAATTGGGCCATCATCCTTTTCAGCACTTTAGATTTCACCGATGAATTGGTGATATCAACGAAAGCGCGACCCTCTTCATCGATCAAGACCAAAAACACCTGTTTGGGTATTTGTTGTTCTGTGGTTGATGTTGGGGTATCTAAGATAATGGGCTCTGGAGCTCTGAAACTTGAGGTCAACATAAAAAACGTTACCAAAAGAAAAGCCAAATCTACCATTGGAGTCATATCCAAGGCAGGGGTTGAACGAGGCATATTTACTTTAGGCATGTTTTATGTTTAGATTAGATACGTTTGGGGAAACAAAAGTAAACGACAATTAAGCCGCATTGGATTGGAAGTTAGATACGATAGAGTATCCAGCTTCGTCCATAGAATGCGTCATACCGTCAATACGGTTGGTAAAGTAGTTGTAAGCGATGATCGCTAAGGTTGATGCAATGATACCAAAAGCGGTATTTACAAGAGCCTCAGAGATACCTGTAGCCAAGGCTGCAGTATCAGGAGCTCCGGCGTTCGCTAAGGCAGCAAATGCCTTAATCATACCTAATACCGTTCCTATCAAACCGATAAGTGTTCCTACAGAGGCACAAGTTGAAATAATAACTAAATTGCGCGATAACATTGGCAATTCTAAGCTCGTAGCTTCTTCTAGCTCTTTTTCTATGGCCACTTTCTTTTCGTCGCGATTCAATGAATCGTTACCTTTCACCAAGTTATAACGCGTTAATCCGCTTTTTACCACATTGGCTAATGAACCTTGCTGAACATCGCATGCTTTAATCGCACTATCAAGGTCATTTTTAGACAATAATGATTGCATTTTGTGAACAAACTCACTTGCATTCCCTTTACCAGACGCAGCGCCTAAAGTAATAAAACGTTCAATAGTTACAATAATAACCGTAATGTTCACACACAAAAGCAAAGGAACGATAAAACCTCCGCGGTGGATGATGCCTAAGATGTTCTTTGGATGTCCTTTTGCAACGATTTCTTCTGGCTTCAAGCCAGCACCTTCGAAGTTTTGTGGATCTCCCATGATGAACATGAAAATTACGATACCCGTTAAAAGGGCTACGAGGATGGACGCGCCAGCAAAATATGCGGCGAATAAGTTCCTACCTGAATTCTTGGTGGTTTTCTGATTACTCATTGTACGGGTTGTTTTAAAATGTTGCAATAATAACCCCGCAAGGACTTTTAAACAAGCGGTTTTATGTAAGAAGAAACGAAAGAGGCGTTAATTCATTTTGCGATAAAACCCAAGTTACTGTAAAAATCATGTCATGTACTTATAATTCCTTATGGAGTTGGCTTACCTATTGGTGGTTAAAACCAAAATACCTAGAAAAAAGAAAAGGTCTGGAAATTTCCCAGACCTCTCATTATAATTATTATTAACAATGATTTAACACCGCTCAGACTAAGACTTTTTCTTCTTTTGAGGTTTCTTGGTCTTTTGAAGTTTTAAGGTGTTGGCTTTTGCTAGTAGCAATGGTTTGATTTCATTTTCTACTTTCTTTACTCGAACTGCTTTAGACCACCCAATAGCATCGGCTACCAACGGCGCGTATTTCTCGATTAACGCCTGCTCTGCTTTTTGTAGTGCCACCGCATCATTGAAATATTCTTGGGCATCAGTATTGCTAAGATTATCAGAGTCTTTGGAAAACCATTTACGCCGGAACGTGCGTTTAACTTTACGCAATTCTATCTGATGTTCGTTGTATACAGTCAAAAAAGCATCTAATTCTTTGTCTGATAAACTCAGTTTCGTTTTGAATAATTCCCTACGATACTCCTTAACAACATCAATTTTGTTCAAACCACTGCTGTCCAATCGCTGTGCCTGAAGGAAGTTCAAGCCCGCTACTAAGACCACAAAAAGAATTATTTTCTTCATAACTGGGTGTCTTCAAAAAATTGATCTTCCAAATCCATAATGAGAAACCCATTATTTTCGAGTTCAACCATACTTATTTTAGATTGGTCGTTCATTTTAGAAAAATGGGTCATTGGTGTTACTGGGGATACCGCTTCACCTTCCTCTATCATTTCCACAATTAATTGCGAATCAAAGGGCAAACTCTCTGTTAGAAGACCTGTTTCCTCCGGCGCTACTGACACCGCAATAGGTAGGGCATCGGACGTATTGCGACGGCTATTCTCAGCCACTTGTTCAATGGTCATCGGTGGTTGAATCACAGACCACACCCACCAAGCGGTGGCGATAGCAGCAATAGACGCCACCAAACCCAATATGGCCGCCCAAGGCAATTGCGACTCGGATTTCGAATCTTTCTGGGTTGTAGGAGCAATATAATCCGACCGACTTTCGTCTACCAACGCAGCATAACGCGCAGCAGCCTCCGCTCGTTTGCGTTCTACTTCTGCCGAACGGGATTTTTCTGACGCTATTTCCTCAGCGCTCAATAGGATCTCTGCCATTGGCGCTTGTATCGATTGTGTCGTTTCAGGCTCTGTATGGATTTCTATTTCTTGAGGTATTGTCTTGAATTCAATAGAAGGAACGTCCCATGATTGGTTTATCGGATCCGCTACAACCGGCTCCACATTTTTTATTTGAGGAGACTCAATAAAGGTTTGCTCAGAAGATTCTGAAACGTACGAATTACCGAATTCGACACTCAATTGCACTGGATTTCGTGGAATTAATGGTTCTTTTAATTCGGGATATTCGAATAATTCTTGGGCATCCAATCCAACTTTGCGTTGGATACGCAAGGCCAATTCAGACATATGATTGCGATCGGACTGAAAAGGAGATTTGATTTTGCTAAATTCGATGTTCATGATTTTGGTTTATAAAACACCTAAATAAATTTCAATTTTCTTAACGGCGTGGTGGTAGCTCGATTTCAAAGCGCCCACACTCGTTTGGGTTAATTCCGCTATTTCTTCGTAGGTCAAATCCTCAAAATAACGCAACACAAAAACCAATTTCTGCTTAAAGGGCAAATAACATAGCGCCTTTTGAAGTTTAACCTCAATTTCTCGCTCCGAAACAGCATCGTCCTGATGGAGGCTGTCGGCCATATAAACTAACGCCTCATCAAAGTCGATTTCAGGTCTTTTCTTGCGCAAATAAGAAATGGTTTCATTAGAGGCAATACGATAAATCCAGGTTGACAATTTACTATCGCCGCGAAACGAATTGATGTTTTGCCAAATTTTCACAAACACCATCTGGGTCACATCGTCTGCATCCTCAGCGGAAATCAGCATGTTGCGCACATAGGTGTGTATTTTAATTTGATACCGACGCAATAACTCTCGAAATGCATCTTCTGTATAAATGGGTTTATGAAAATACGTAACCAATTGCGTATCGTCCAATTTAATAAAATTGATACTAATCGCAGGGGTGCGCATTTCTATTTTTTCAATATCTCTTTCAGGCAAACTCATAGTGTGGGTGGTTTGTGATACAAATATGTCATGCTTTGCCCATATATGACGCAAGGCGTGTTGTAAAGTTTAAGACACCCTATGTTAATTTAATAAAAAGTGTATATT
>CAMBBZ010000094.1 GCA_945863965.1 Chitinophaga pinensis
CCTCAAATGAGCTTTAACACCTCGGTTTCGGCTTTTATGGTATGTGTGAATGAATTGACTTCCCTAAAGTGCAAAAAACAAGCCGTTTTAGAACCTTTGTTGATCTTAATGGCGCCTTTTGCCCCTCACATCAGCGAAGAGCTATGGTCGCGCTTAGGGCATTCGGATAGCATTCATACGGCGCAATGGCCGCAACACGATGAAATGCATTTAAAGGAAGATTCGTTTTCGTATCCAATCAGCATCAACGGCAAAACCCGAACACTAATTGCCTTTGCCACCGATGCCGACCCGAAAGATATCGAGTCGGCAGTGCTTGAAAACGAAATTGTTTTAAAGTGGTTGGAAGGCAATGCTCCTAAAAAGGTAATCGTGGTAAAGAATCGGATCGTAAACGTGGTGGTTTAGGGGATACGGCTTGTTTAGGGAATAGGTTAAATTTAGGGATTACGGTTTATTTAGCGACCGGTTTGAAAACAACTTAGGAGTAATATTGCATACTCCCAAGTTGTTTGAACCATTCAGACAGAACGTTATAAATCCTATTTTTTGAATTTATCCATATAAGCACGTCGGTTTTCGTGTGATCTTTCATTAAGGATGCTGAGGTTTTTCATAAATCCCTCTTCGTCCTTCACAAAAGATTGCACATAATCCATCTTCAAATCCTTGGCAATGGAAAACACATCGTGATTGGTGCCATAATAGGCAAAGTTCCAATTGCTTTCCTTAAAGGATTCAACCATTTTTGCGATGTCCCTTCCCAAATACCGGGTGCTGCTATTCTCCATTCCGTCGGTAATAATAGATACATTCACATGGGATTCTTTTAAGGATCCCACGGATTTAATGCGCGCGTCCATCGCCGTTAGAGAAATACCCATTGCGTCGAATAGCGGTGTTGAAAAACCCGGTTTGTATTCCAAAGTTGAAGGAATCGTGCTGTTACTTAATTGCATAAAAGGTACGCGCTGCCTAAAATTTTCCCCTTCAAAGGTCCAAATTTCCAGAAACTGTTCCAGTTCAGGAGTGGCTACTAACTCCGTTTTAATTTGATTTACGATTCCCAAATAGGTTTCGTTTACATAACCCTCCATTCCAGCCATGGAACCGCTTTCGTCGATAATTAATAAAGTGATGCTTTTCATAATTTGTGTTTATTACAGTTGATTTTTTTGTTTTTTTAATGAATGTGGATGTAAAGCGATTTCGGATGCGCCCCCTTGAAAATAAATTTAGATACATTGCAAAGCCAAACGGACTTAAAAGGAAATCCTGACATCATGTAAGTGGCGCCCCACGGATCGACTAAAATTCTTCTTAAGTTTATTTGATAATTTTCCAAAGCCGCATTGGAAAAGGTACATGTGGCTTTACCATTTGGGGCAAAATGTTCCAACATGGTATCGGCGCCCGCCACCATTTCTAAATTGGCTTTGGTACCGAATCCAGAATCAATGTATTCGGGATAATCAATATACCATTTACCGTTAGAATCGCGATAAAAATCAAACGTGTAGGTTTGTACCAAGCTTGTTTTACCACTGGAAAAAATGTACTTTGCATTCATAACTGCGTTTTTCATAATACGAATATCAGCCCAAAAAATACCCTCGATCGACTTCCACAACCTTGCGGAAATTGTTGTGGGATTTCAGCCCATCGTGTCCATTGAAATGCCTAAAACCATACCACCGCAATCCTAATTATCACCACGCTACACATCAATATGCATTGGGCTTTACTTACCATTAAAGGCAAATTTGCCGATGATTACAATTATTTCAGAGACAACACGTCGCTATGGGACCACCTACGGAAAAACAACATTTCCTATGTTTCCACCTTAGACAGCTACAGCTACTCCGATATGGAAATTATTGGACCCCTGCACGCTTTTCTGCGCTATTATTATCCTTTTTATCGCGAAGAAAATCAATACCAACAGCCCCAAAACCAACTAACCGCGATGATTATGCGGAATTTGGGAAGTCCCGCTTACATGCAATTTTTCTTTCAAGAATTAAACGTACATGGCCCTGATGGTCCCTATGCCATTGTATTCACGGGTAATGCTGTTTTAGTAAAATATCTAGGAAGAGGCGGTTGGAACGATATAGAAGTTTGTAACTATTTCAAAAACCAAGAGGTCTCTCCGCCATTAGATTGGACTCAAAATTACCCTAAAACGCACTCAAAATCCTTTGAAGAAACTTGGCAGTACGATTTAAACGAGGAACCAACTTACTTCTCCATTGAGGATAGCGCCAACCCCTCTAATGAACCTACCAAGAACAAACTTTCCAAAATCGAAGAAACGGAAAAATCCAATCGTGTATTCGAAGAGCAATTTGTATTCAAAGGCGGATTGGAAAAATTGGAGTGGATGCTGGAGTCGCATTACGAATCAATTCCCACAGAAATACGTCGACTCTTAGAAATGGTCAGAAGAGAGCGCCTAGAAGAAGGCTTTAAAATGTTACTTCAAGCACCTACATATATGGGGATTTACGATGCCGTCAGGAGAAAACCCACGATTTCATCCAACCCCCTTCCGCCAATTTTGGTGCGCGTGGAAGCTCACAGACCCTATGAGATCCGAATTAATAATAAGGAGCTAAAATTCGAGCCTCTCCAAAAAGTCTTATATATTTTATTCCTTAAATATCCCGATGGCATTAATCTTTCCCACTTGAGCGATTATAAGAATACCCTCATTGATATTTACCTTAGCATTAGTAATTTCGAAAATACCAGAACAATGAAAGACTCCATCAATCGCTTATGCAATCCCTTGGAGAACAGTTTGAACGAAAAAATATCTCGCATCAATCGCATTGTTTACGACTTCTTCCATCCCCTGGGAATCGATGCAAATAGCTATAGAATTATTGGAAAACGCGGCGAACCGAAAATGATAATGGCCGCCAAAGACCTAGTCATCTGGAAGTAAACAACTTGATGAAATTAACAATTGACAACTAACAATTGACAATTGTAACAACGTTTCCCTCGCACGCCACCACCATATCCACACGTATCTTTTTTCGGCGTTGCGTTTCTACTGTGCCATTTATGGTTACCGCACCCGTATCAATGAGTTCGTGCGCATGTCCGCCCGTTTCGGCCCAACCAATTGATTTCAGCAATTTGTTTAAGGCAATAAAATCTGTTTTTAGTGTAAATATTTCCACCGTTTATATCGCAAAACTTTCGCCGCAACCGCAAGTGCGGGCCGCATTAGGATTAATAAAATTGAATCCCTTTCCGTTCAAGCCATCGGAAAAATCGAGTTCCGTGCCACATAAGTACAAGAAACTCTTCATGTCGCAAACCATCTTCAAGGTTTCATCCCCGAACTCCATATCGCCCTTTTGTAACACATCGTCGAAATCAAGCTCGTAAGACAAACCCGAGCAGCCACCACCTTTAACCCCAACACGCACAAAATGCGTACTAGGAGATACTTGGGCATCGTTCATAAGCTCATTGACCTTATAACGTGCCTTGTCGGTAATGCTGATGGCGCTCGGATCTGCTAACATTGTAGGTATTAATTAGTGATGAGACTTTTCTAGCTCCAATGGCTCTAAACCATTTTTCACCCGATAGTCGTTAATCGCCGCCTTGATCGCATCTTCAGCTAAAACTGAACAATGTATCTTAACAGGAGGCAAAGCCAATTCTTCTACGATTTCCATATTGTCAATCTCCAAGGCTTGGTCAATAGTCTTACCTTTCAACCATTCTGTGGCCAATGAAGAAGACGCAATTGCGGAACCGCAACCAAATGTTTTAAATTTCGCTTCTTCTATGATTCCGTTTTCGCCCACTTGTATCTGCAAACGCATTACGTCGCCGCACTCAGGAGCTCCAACTAAACCCGTACCCACTTGGGCACTGGCCTTATCTAGGGTACCAATATTTCTAGGATTGGTATAATGATCGATTACTTTTTCTGAATATGCCATTTTTATGTTGTTATTAGGGGTAGTCCCTTATTTGAGCAAAGTTATTTAAAATGTTTCTAAACTGCAATTCCTTCGTCGAAAGCTTAATGTTCCGACCACTCTATTGATTTCAAATCAATACCCTCTTTGAACATTTCCCACAAAGGACTCATTTCTCGGAGTTTGTTTACCGCATCGGTTACGCATTTGATAGTAAAATCGATTTCTTCCTCAGTAGTGAAACGACTTAAGCCGAAACGGATGCTGCTGTGAGCCAATTCGTCGTCTAACCCTAAGTTTTTCAATACATAACTTGGTTCCAAGGAAGCAGAAGTGCAAGCCGAGCCCGAAGAAACCGCTACGTCTTTAATGCCCATCATTAAGCCCTCTCCTTCCACATACTTGAAAGAAATATTGGTTGTATGGGGCAAGCGATGTTCTTTATGTCCGTTCAAATATGCTTCTTCCATCTGCAAAAGGGCATTTTCTAGTTTATCCCGTAAAATGCGTAAACGGGCGCCTTCCGCCTCCATTTCTTGCATCGCTATTTCACAGGCTTTTCCAAATCCAACAATACCCGTAACGTTCAAGGTGCCACTGCGCATGCCGCGTTCGTGTCCACCGCCATCCATCTGAGCTGTAACCTTAACCCGTGGATTTTTGCGTCGCACGTACAACGCACCAACGCCTTTAGGGCCGTACATTTTGTGCGCCGTAAAACTTAACAAATCGATATGATCGGCCAATACATCCACCGGGATTTTACCAACGGCCTGCGTAGCATCCGTGTGAAATAATACCCCGTGCTCTTTGCACAACGCGCCTATCTCTCTCACAGGTTGAATCACACCTAATTCATTATTGGCATACATAACCGATACCAAAACGGTATTGGGCTTTATGGCTTCTTTGATTTGTGACACTTGAATCATACCGTCTTCCCCGACAGGCAAGTAGGTAACTTCAGCACCAAGCTTTTCTAAGTGCTTACACGCATCTAAAATAGCCTTATGCTCGGTTGAAACCGTAATGAAGTGATTGCCCTTTGCGGCATACATTTCGAATACCCCTTTTAAGGCTAGGTTATTACTTTCGGTTGCTCCACTGGTTATAATAATTTCTTTGGAATTGGCACCAATTATTTTAGCGATTTGCTCGCGTGCATAATCTACCGCCTCTTCTGCTTTCCAGCCAAAAGCGTGGCTTTTACTCGCGGCGTTTCCAAAGTCTTCCAAAAAGAAAGGCGTCATTTCCGCAAACACACGGGGATCACATTTCGTAGTTGAGTTGTTGTCAAGATAAATAGGTAATTTAATCATATAGCGTAGATTGTGGGTTATGGGTTTAATGTTAAAGACTATTTAGACCATGTCTAAACAACAAAATTAACAATTGCCGACCACAATGGTTCAACTTTGTGGTTTATTTGTGGAATAAACCAAACAAATTACCCTTTTATGCCTAAAAAACTTGAACATATTGGAATTGCCGTTAAAGACCTTGATAAAGCCGAAAGCCTTTTTTCTCAACTCTTACAGACCCAATCGTACAAGCGGGAAGAAGTCGCTTCAGAGGGCGTAATCACCTCGTTTTTTATGCTCGGCGATATAAAATTTGAACTGCTTGCCGCTACCAATCCCGAAAGTCCAATCGCTAAATTCATCGAAAAACGAGGAGAAGGCATTCACCACTTAGCCTTCGAATCCGAAAACATCGAAATGGAGCTGTCTGAAAGAAAAGACCAACAGATGCAGCTTATCCATGAAATCCCTAAAGACGGGGCCGATAATAAACGCATCGCTTTTTTACATCCTAAAAGCACAGGCGGGGTTTTATGGGAATTATGCGAAGAAAAGCCTAAAGATTAACAGCCTTGTGGCACTATGAATTTGATCACTTTTACACGCCCTTTTCCGTATTTCAGCTGCACCCACCGCAAACCAACACCTACCTGCAAGGGATAATCAACCAAAGAGGCGTTTCGCTTTTTTGCATCAACCGAATCAAGTAACGAAATCCAATCTTTTTCGATACCCTCTTGCGAATTTAAATACTTCTTAAGCTCTAAATAGTTCACCTTGCCAAAAGGCAAATTTTCATAATCCGTTTTTCGAGGTTTATAGGTGGTTGCATTTAATTTTTGCATCGCAGCAAAAGGTTCCTCATACGGATGCCAATCGTATAGGTCGTAATGAGGTCCTTCGTCTTGAATACTCAAAACCATAGTGCGACGCTCATTAACTTCCTTCAGGGGGAAGTTTTGTAACGCCTTTGATGTAAAACACAACTGCGCATCGTCTAAATTATAACCCATCTCCGACTCATACACAAAGGTATCTGACGCAGATTTCAAATGCACGGTTTCGATTGGATTCTCGGGATTCATACCGAGCTGCAAACCCACCAAATAACATTCAAATCCATCCTCAAATTGTATAAAAACCGTATCTAAATATCGCTTACCAATAGAAGTGCCAGAATCCGCTAAAACCGAACTATCGGCATGCGCATCCGATGAATTACCCACCCCGTTACACGAGATAAAGGAAAAAACAACCAGCCCAAAAAATACAAGAAATTTCACAAGCGCAAATTACAAAAAGAAGTGAAAACTATCACCTCGCAATCCCAAGCGTAATGTTTCTAAAGGAATAACCTCGTTAGGCGCAATATTTCCAAGGTTTACATCGCTACCATGCAGTTGCAAGAACCAAACCTGCTGCGCTTTTTGCGGCGCTTCCCAAATGATGTCATTGATAGGAATCTTTCGAATAATTTCAGCCACTAAACCCGACCGCACCT
>CAMBBZ010000095.1 GCA_945863965.1 Chitinophaga pinensis
TCCTTGATTGTATTTACCAATTCTTGCGAAGATACGGAGCCGCCTCAACTACCGCCAAAACCCGAAGATACCCTTGTTCTAGAACTCGGGACACCCGTTGAAACCAAACCTTCCGTTACGAATTATAAAGCTGCCTTTACCGGACAAACCCGAGTGGGAAGCCTCAAAACAAAAACACTATATCAATTCAAAGTCTTAAGCAGCAGCTTAATAAGCCCTTGGGGCATTGCCGCACTGCCCAATGGAAAGCTACTCATTACCGAAAAAGGGGGAACCATTAAGACCGTTACCTCAGAAGGCGAACTCATTGCTAGTATTACCAATATTCCCGCTGTTAATGCCTCCGGTCAAGGCGGATTATTGGGTTTATGTGTAGATCCCGATTTCTCCAATAACAGAATGGTATATTGGGCTTTTGCTGAAAATGTAACCGGCGGAAGCATTACTGCCGTGGCTAAGGGACGTTTATCTGAAAGTGAAAACGCTATGGAATCCATATCGGTAATTTACCGTTCCAATACCCCCTATAACGGCAATTTACACTTCGGTGCCCGTATTGTAATGGATAATACCCGACACTTGTTAATTAGTATAGGCGAACGTTCCAATGCCGATATTCGCACGAAAGCGCAATCCGTATCGAGCAGTTTAGGGAAAGTCGTGCGCATTACTACCGACGGTGCCGCCGCCGCCACCAATCCCTATTTTAACGGCAGCGACGCATTAAAGGAACTGTATACGATGGGACACCGAAATCCACAAGGCTTGGCGATACACCCCGAAACAGGCGATGTTTGGCTGGGTGAATTCGGTCCCAAAGCCGGAGATGAAATCAATTTATTAAGTCCCGGTAGAAATTACGGATGGCCCACCATTACCTATGGCGTTGAATACAATGGCCAAAAAATTGGCGAGGGAATCCAACAAAAAGTAAATATGGAACAGCCCGTTTACTATTGGGATCCTGCTATTTCACCCAGCGGTATGACATTCTACAAAGGAAATAACGTTCCCGAATGGAAAAACAATCTTTTTGTAAGTGCTTTAGGTGGAACACACATCGCCCGGCTGCACATCCGCAACAACATGGTTATGGGAGAAGAACGATTGCTAGTGTCAGAAAACCAACGCTTCCGCGATATTACCCAAGGAAGTGATGGTGCGCTATACGCCGTTACCGATGCCGGCAGACTTTACAAGATCGATAAAAAATAAATTTGGAATACCACCACCGGCCAATTCAAATTGGGGTGGATTCATTTTAACACGAATTCCAATATTAACACAAAGTTAATTCAAAGCAATGTATTGGTAATTCTAAAGTAACAATACGTGGCGTATTTTGTAGGTATGTCTCGTTTATTAAACAAAGTCATTGCATTGGCACTTTTATTTGCAGGTTTTCAAACTGCATCAGCACAAACCGATAAAGTTTTACTGATTGGAAAGGTAATGTCCGAAACAGGAAGCACCTTAGTAGGTGCTAAACTTACTGTTTCCGGAAATGAAAATACAGGAATAACAGATGTTGAAGGGAAATTTTCCTTTTCCGTATTTGCGGGTACTCGAAAAATAGTAGTAGAAGCCGATGGATATGACGTATTAGAAGATTCTGTTCTCATTGAACCGGGTAAAGACTATTATTTCAATCCTATAATGACTAAAACATCACGCATGATTGGCGTGGATATAATAACGCGAAAGAAAGCCAAAGAAAATACAGTGGCCGCGGCAATTCAAACCAAACAATTGTCTTCGGGAATGGTAGAAGCTATAAGTGCCGAAGACTTTGCCAAAACAACCGTGCGTACTACCTCAGATGCCATTAAGCGTATTCCAGGAGCCACCATATCTGAAGGAAAGTTTGCGAACATTCGAGGTATGTTTGACCGTTACAATGCCGGATATTTAAACGGAGCCCCACTACCAAGTACGGAGAGTGATAGGAAAGCGTTTTCATTCGACGTAATTCCAGCGGCTTTGCTTGATAATATTGTGGTTGTGAAAAGTGCAACTCCCGATGTGATTGGTGATTTCGGTGGGGGTATTATTCAAATCAATACCAAAAGTGTCCCTGAAAAATTTATGCAATCGGCCTCGATTGGTTTTCAATACAACAGCATAACAACCTTTCAACCAATAGATGCTTTTGGGTTGGATGGAATTGAATACTTCGGCCTTCCCTCCGCAAAGCGTAGCATCCCCAATTTGGATCCTGCCATGCAGTTTGAACAAAATACTACAGCAAAAAATCCGGAGTTAAATGCCCGCGAAACATTAAAGTTCAATAACGATTGGAGTCTAAAGACTGTCAATACGATGCCCGCTCCGCGTTTTTCTTATTCGTTAGGAATGCCCTTTAAAGTAGGCAAAAAAGAAGCAGGTTTACTCGTCAGTTGGAACTATGCCCTATCGCCCAGAAGAAGTCAAGGTAGTATTGTTTCCAAGGACTATAGCACGAATTACACCTATAAAAGTTTCAACGACGAAATCTTAACCACCAACGTACAAAATGGGGGAATTATTAACCTGAGTTTGAAGCTTAATAAAAAGAATCGCTTAGATTTTCGAAATCTGTTAAGTTTAACTTACGACGCAGGTTCTACAACACGTTCAGGGTTAACGGATATAGATAACAATATGTATTCCGAAGGTTTTTCCAACCAAGTAAATTTCAATCGCTTAATAAGCAGCCAATTGAACGGCTTGCATAGTTTTGGAAAAGATAAAAGCAAATTGGCCTGGGTGTTAAACTTCGGTAATACCTACCGCTCAGTACCTGACTTCCGAATTGCACAATACGCATTACCTGATAAAACTGACAGACAGTTAATTTTGAACGCATTCTTCAATTCAGGAACGGGTAGATTTTTCAGTTTTATGAACGAAAACAACATTTCTGCTAGCGCCGATTACACGTATAATTTGAGCGCCGGAAAAACAAATCATTTGTTAAAAACAGGTGTTTTCGCTCAGGCTCGTGATCGTGACTTTCAAAGCAGACAATTTGTATACGCCCCAGTAGGTGCGTTTAAGCCTTCTACCGACTTACCCGCTCAAGATTTAGGCGCAGATGCCATATCAGCAACAAAAATTTACTTAATCGAAAAAACAGGGATCGATAAAGATTTGTATGAAGGTAAAAGTTCATTAGCCGCGGGATATGTTATGATTGAAAACCATCTTCCTTTATTCTACAGTGGTAAAAAAGCAAATTTTTTAAAGCTAATCTACGGTTTACGTGTGGAACGCTTTACCCAAAGCTTGAATAATGAATATTTCAGACAAGTAGGAAAATCTATGAGTGATTTAGGTATCAATATAGATTGGTTACCATCCCTTAATATAATAGCCCCCATATCAGAACGCAGTAATTTACGTGCGGCCTACTACCGCACAGTGAATCGCCCAGAGTTGCGTGAAATGGCTCCCTTTGCATTCTATAACTTCAGTATCAATTCGGAGATTTTAGGAAATGTAAATTTGAGAAGGGCGTTTATCAATAACGCAGACTTGCGCTGGGAATATTTCACCAATAAGCAAGACATGATCAGCGTTGGTGCCTTCTACAAAGAAATCTTAAATCCTATTGAAATTAGTTTAGATGTATCACAAGCATTAATTCGCACCTTCACTTACGGTAACGAATCTCGCGCTACCAATGTGGGCTTGGAAGTTGAAATTCGCAAAAATTTAGGTTCGTTTTATAGAGGCTCTAAACTGCTAAAAGATTTAACCTTTTATGGCAACTTTGCTCTGATTCGTTCAGCAGTTACCTTTACAGATGCTTCAAGCAGTATCGCCGACAGACCATTACAAGGTCAAAGTCCCTATGTCGTAAATGCCAGTTTGTTTTATGAACACAAAGGATGGTTAATCAATACCAGCTTTAACAAAATTGGACAACGCATTGCTTACATAGGTGTTTCTCAAACCATACAACCATTTGGAGCTGACATTTATGAATTTGGACGTAGCATTTGGGATGTACAGTTTGGTAAAGAACTGGGTAAAGGAGGTAAATTTGGAACTGTTAAAATAACCTTAGGTGACCTATTAGCCCAGTCGTCTGTTTTCTACCAAGATCTAAACAAAAACGACCGCTATGATGCCAAGGCCTGGACCGATGCAGACAAAGATGGCGACAATACCTTGTTTAGTTTTACCAATGGCAGACAAGCAACGGTGAGTTACACATTCAATTTCTAAGGCTGCAGCCTTTTTGAATTGCAATATCAGGCAATATTACCAAATTATTAAAATTACGCAGGCGGGGTAATATCTAATTACCACAATGGTAACACTAAATCAAACAAGGTTCATGGTTCAGTGTCTTCCTTTGTGGTACTTAAACTATGAAAAAAATATTATTAATCGCTAGCGTTTTTGCTGCCAACATGTTGGTAGCTCAAACCATCGAAAAAGTCAACTTTGTTGGTGCTTTGCATCGCGATGCATCCAAAGATTGGACTAAAGGATGGACCGAATGGAATCCTAAGAACGCAGTTTACCCAGCTGTAACAGAAACAACTACCTTAAACGACGCTTCTGGTATCAAAAATATCACAGGTACCGTTACCTTGGATGCTACCAAAGTGTATTTGTTGACCAGCACTTGTGTTGTTCGTTCAGGTGGAAAATTAATTATCCCTGCAGGTACCGTAATTCGTGGTGCTGCTGATTTAACAGCCACTCCAAAATTATACGCCATGATCACAGTTGAACGTGGTGGTTTAATTGAAGTAAACGGAACTGCTAAAAACCCAGTTATCATGACTTCGAATAAAGCAGTAGGTTCACGCGATCGCGGAGATTGGGGCGGACTCGTTTTATGTGGTAAAGCATTAAACAACCAAGGATTAGACGTACAATTAGAAGGTTTCAACAACGTAGCTGTTGATAATACTTTAGGTAAATTCGGTGGTACCGATGACAAAGACAATAGCGGTATCGTTAAATATGTACGTATCGAGTTTGCAGGTTTGGCTTTCGAACCCAATAAAGAAGTAAATTCATTGACCATGGGTTCCGTAGGATCTGCTACTGTCATTGAAGGTGTTCAGTGTTCATTCGGAAACGACGACGCATTCGAATGGTTTGGTGGAACCGTAAATTGTAAAAAAATTGTTTCTTACAAAACAACTGACGACGATTTTGACACCGATTTCGGTTACAGAGGTATTGTTCAGTTCGGTATCGCCGTTCGTGATACTGCCTATTTTGATTTAACCTGGAACGCTTCTACTAGCGCTTCAACTTCAGAAACTTTTGAAAGTGATAACGATGGTTCCGGTTCTGGTAAAACTCCCCTCACAGCAGCTATTTTCTCGAACATCACCTGTGTAGGTCCCGTAAATTTAGATAAAACGCATGCCGATTTATCCTCAACACAAAGAGGCGCATTCAGAAGAGGTGCACGTATCCGCAGAAACAGTCGTTTAAGTATTACGAATTCTATTTTTATGGGATATAGAAACTTTATCATGTTCGATGGTGACAGTACAATTACTGCCGCTGGTGTTAAAGCTGGAACCATTAATGACAAAAGTAATTTGTTTAGAAACAACTACATTGCAAACACTGCTGCTGCTGCTGCCCCTTCTGGTACAATAAGTAATGGTCTTGCAGAGATTTCTTCAGGAAACCTTGTTTCTACATTAGATGCTTGGATCAAATTGAAAGGCAATGCTAACATAATTGATAGTGCCAAATACGCAACAGGTAAAATTTTAGTAGATCCTAAAAATTCAACCGCTCCTGATTTTCGTCCAGTATCTACCAATTTAGGTTTGATTGGAAGCAGCGATTATTCAGCTACATTGTTAGCTAACGCTGGAACATTCACGATCTGTGATGAATTCACAACCAACCCAACTTCAATCACCGTAAAATCAGGTTCTGACGCTTCATTTAACGTTTCATTCCCTGATTCCGATGCTAAATACACTTGGCAGTTGAATAATGTCAACACTGTTGATGGTATCAACTTAGTTGGTTCAACTAACGATACTCTTTTAGTAAAATCTATTACTATGGCCAACAATGGTGAATTATACCGTTGTATCGTTAACACCCGTTTTTGTAATGTTACAAGTACCGCTGCAAAATTGACTACCTTGTTCAAAACGTGTACGCTTATCACTACTCAACCTAGCAACACCAACCTAACAGTAGGTAGCGATGCTAAATTCAGTGTAGTGGCTAACGATAAGGATGCCAAATTTATATGGGGTTCTGATTTAGATTTAGGTATGGAAAATTTACCTGCAAACGCAGCTAAATACGTAGGTACAGAAACTAACAACTTAACAGTTAAAAGTATTTCTTTAAGAAACCACAAACAACCGTTCCGTGTTATCGCGTTCACAAACGTATGTATCGATACATCCAATACAGCTTTGATTTCTGTTGTTGACTCTTGTATTTCTTTCAAAAGCGTTAAAGTAACAGATACTTTGGTTGTTCGTTTCTCAGTAAAAGTGTCTAACGTAGACAAAGGACAGTTGGTTAAGGTTTATCCTAATCCTGCTCAAGATAAATTGACCATCGACAACGGAAACTTCACTGATTTCTCTGGTTACACGGTGAACATCTACAACACAATTGG
>CAMBBZ010000096.1 GCA_945863965.1 Chitinophaga pinensis
GGCATCTAAATTTTCCCCCTCAATAAATACACGTCCCCCACTGGGATTGGGATAAACATTAAAGTTGATATTTTGAAAAACAGAGGCGCCATTTTGGGCAATATTTACACATTCGCTTGTATCTGCACACCCATTCTCTTCCATACGCACCGCATAATCGCCCGGCTCTTTCACCAATAATTCAAACTTGGTTTCATTTGGCATTACTTCAAACGACCTATCGCAACGGAGCCATTGATATTTCGAATAACCCGGCTTGGCTCTTACCGTATCAGAAACGGCCGTTAGCGCGTTTTCAAATCGTGTAATATTGGCCTCTATTCGAATTATACTATCGCATCCGTAGGCATTCATAATGGTGTCGTAATAAGTACCAGATTGATAAATAAAATAACGTCTGGAAGGGACTCTATATCGACGGCACGCTTGAATATTCAAAACGGCTTCGGAATTGGGCGACAAAATCAAATCGATTTGAATAATGCTATCGCAACCCCGTTTATTGACCAGCGTATCATAGAACACGCCCGACTGCCGCCAGGTATAACGTCCAGAGGGACTCAAGTAAGAACCACATGCATAATCTTGATAAAACGACCGCGTTACAAGCGATTTAACGGTGTAATTCACAATACTGTCGCATCCCATTGCATTGGTTAGGGTATCGGAATACAATCCTGCTTGAAAAACCCAACGCCCACTGGCACTAAGTCTTACAGAATCGCACAATTCTAAATTAACCTGCCTCAAGGATTGAGGCATTATATTCACCGTGTAAAAAATCAAACTGTCACATCCAAATCTGTTTTTCAAGGTATCCGTATAAATCCCCGAACGGGAAACTAGTCGTTTTGAAAAGGGCAATACAAACCGATGGCAGGCGGTAGTTTCTATTAACGTTGTATCTGGACCCACTTGAACGACCAAAGTTAAAAGAGAATCACATCCCACCGAATTGATTAATTTATCGATAAACACCCCCGAAACAGACGTGCTTTGTTTGCCGCTTGGGAAGGTATAATTCCCACAACTGCGCACATAAAGGGTGTCGCTACTGGCTTTTTTTATAAATAAGACTATTTTTAGTGCCGAGTCGCAACCGCGTTTTGAATAAACAGTATCTGCGTAATTACCTGATTGAAACCAAGTATTGGTGCGGGAAGGATTTGCGTATCGTTCGCAGGCATAAACGGTATCAACGGTGGCAATAGCCGATTGCGTTAATCTCAATCCGGCCACGTAATTGGAATTTGAACCACTAAACTGAAAGTTGTACAAGGTACCCTCGTTGTTATATCCAGACCAATCCGGTGTTCGGAAAAACACCGAATTATTGCCCAAAGCCGTTCCATTATTGAACCTATAATAGGCCCTTAAATCTTTTGAAAATCCACAATATGAACGCTGATAATTTTGGGAAATTTCAGACGCGCTTAGCGCCCTTGACCACAATTTCACCTCTTCTAACAGACCCCGCCAAGGCCGGGACAAAGAATGCAAATTTCCCAGTGTAAGGGGAAGGGTACCCGTGTTTCCAATGGCGGTAGAATCGGTTAAAGAATCCACAAGGGTTCCATTGATAAATACCCGTAACCGATAGCGGTCAAAAGTAGCGGCGATATGCGTCCAAGTGTTTTTAGATAAAGTGTTGGCTGCCGTTGTTATTTCGGCCGACGAATCGTCGAAAATACCAAAATAAACTTGTCCGCTGCCACCCGCCGATAGTACAAAGCCTCTATTCATAGACTCATTATACCTGCAAATTATGATGCCATCCTCCGGGTTTGAATTAAAGTCAGTGGGGTTAACCCAGGCTTCTACCGTTAAGGCGGATCCTGAGAGTTCAGTGCTTTTATCCGCTTTGCACCGCACTACATCATTGATGCCATCAAAACTAAGCGCATTTTGAACCCTCCTTTGTGCGAACAGCTGATTGGAGCCACCAAGCAATAAAAGCAGTATAAGAAAAACCCTCATAATTTGTACTATTTAACAATTTTAAAGTAACGGGTAGTGCCAAACTTTTCATCGTTTAACCGAAGGGTATAAATACCTACCGCTAAGTTCCCCATTTCAATTTTCGTTTTTCCCGATGGTAACCGGCCCATAAAAACCCGCGACCCTTTGGAATCTAAAATTTCTGCGTGCCAACCCACACTCACGTCTGGTACAGCAATCCATAAATTGTCCTGCACCGGATTAGGGTAAACCCCAATTTCCTCTTGAAGCAATAACGGCGATGCGTTAATCACGAACTGCAATCCGATTTGTGACGTATCGGACCAACAGCCTACTGAATCTTTGACCCGCACACTTAGGGTTTCAGAAGCTGACTTTGAAACGAATGTAAAGTTGGCATCTGAAGACTCCGCTTGCTGGTTCCATTCAAAACGAGAATGCATCGTTTCCGCTTTCACACGGATGGTATCTCCGATGCGACCTGGATTATCTATAATTACAATTCGAGGCTTAGTGGGCTGACTGAATGTTAATTGCCAAGAATCCTGGAATTTACAACCTGCCTCTGAAGTTCGCATTAACGATATCAATAGTGTTTCCTCGCGGGCCGATACCACCGAAAAGGTATCGCTATTGTTCCGATTAATAGCTTGTCCTTTCCAATTCCAAGTTCTAACCAAATTCGCATTGGACCTACTCGAATCTTTCAAAATATAGGAGGTATTCAAACAGTAATGGGATTTTAAACCGCCCATTTTTGCGGTACTGAGATCTTGAATATTAAAAACCACCGAATCGGTATACACACACCCCTTTGGAGACGTTCGTGTAAGATAAAGTACCCTATTATTTGATATCGAACTCAATTTAATCGTATCACCCTTTTGAACGGGTATGCGATTGGAATTCCATGTCCAATAGGAAGTTGATGCGCTATTAAAATCACCGTCATTTCGAAAAACATAGGAAGAATCCGCGCAATAAGCCGTCGAAATCTGTCCCTTAATAGGTCCCGCTGGAAGCGTTGTATCTACGACAATCGTTTCAATTCTACGTGCTCCGTATTGCCACCATGTTCCCGATGCCGATTGCAAAAGCTTCAAAAAACGAATGGAAACCGTATTGTTTCCCTGTGTCAAATTCAAGGTACCGGACGTATCGGCGCTGCTCCACATTGTTGAAGCGCCCCAAGAACCAGTGTTCCAGATTTGCACAACCACAGAATCGGCTATATCAGAAACACGACCCCAATTTAAATCAACTTTACCCTTACACTCGGTTTGGTATTTTAGCTTGTGTACATTATCAACGGCAAACATACGAAGCGTGGGATCGCCCATTAAAGCCACGTGTACACCCGCCTGAAAACCCGCTGCATTATATACATTCCATGTATTTTGGGTATGTAGTACGGCTTGCGCTAAGGGAGCGCCTTGGGCACATGAATGCATCATCCAATAAGGCCTTCCAGACCAAACCGATGAAAGCCCCCAACCCTTAGAGGCTAAAGGCGCTCTCAAGAAATTGTCTTGATTGTCCCAGTCTCCATAATAACTACCAAATGACAAGGTGAATGGATTGAGTAAACTATCGCTCACAAAATCAGCGGAGGAACTTACACCCGCGCAGGAAGTATAGGAACCCGCCCCACAACCATAACTTAACAAATAAGACTTGGCACTCATTTCACTTCGGTAATCACCCGTTGAAATATCCCATGCCGAAAAGACCGATCCATTCCTAAATCCACCGGAAGCAAAGGCTTCACTTGAAAAATAGCCAAAATTATCGTCGACCAAAGAACTCAAACGCGCTTTGCGCCGACCTGTTCGGAAGTCCAAGGATTTGTGTAAATATCTTTTTATTAAGGAGGTATCGGCACCAAAAGAAGGCATATTGCTTAAGTCAACCCGGCCAACAGGCACGTTAATGTATTGGATATTCACTTGTGCTGGAATATTGTAGCGACTTAAGTCAAATTTGCCATCACCGGGCACGTTATGATTTCTACTGAATTGCGCTTGGGTATTGTTAACGGTATTATCGGTCCAGGCAATATCAAAAGACCCGTAATAGATATCCGCGGGCCAAGCTCCTGTATGGTCGGGGTGACCATCAGGGCGATAATTGCCCGAATAGGGCACCGGAACACGACCGAGCAACAAGATGGTGGTAAAGGTATTTTTATCTGCGCTCCACTTCTTAAATATCCAATCCTTCACGGCCGTTACACTGTCGTTTTTATTTACATAATGCGTATCAAGGGTATACCCCTCGTTTTCTAATTGCTTCAAATAATCGGCCACCAACTTTTGGGCCGTTTGCCGGTACTGGTCTTCAATAACCACCAATGCTCGGCCAAGCTGTGCCGTTGCTGGCACCTCAAAACCCGCAACGATATATCCATTACCATCGAAACCTGTATAGCTGGTTGAGGTTCGCGATACCCTATACTCTTTGCGCGTTCCCATTATATAACTAGAATCGATAAACGCCGTATCCGTTCCTTTTAAATCTGCCAATCGATCCCATCCCTTGCCGTCAACCGTTTTCGTAAATACTTGATAACGGGTACTGTTGTTTTGTTGCAACCAACTCAGGCGCAAATAATTAGTCGACGTTCTTGTTACTCGGATTTCAACGGCCACTTCTCGAGCTGTTTGGGCATTTACCGCGAAGGCCGATATCAATACAAGTGCACAAATAACTAATTTTTTCATGGGTTTTAAAAGGTGCAATTTAATCAAAAACATCTGTTAATAAAAAGTTAGTCCCTTAAGGTTGTCGGTTTTCAAGCGTATGCTTTTGCAATATTCGCACAGATTCTTTTTTTATTTTTTGCGATTTTCGCACCCCGTACAATCGATCTCTCGCTTCTTTGTGGGAAGCCTTCAAGTCCACTATCGGGAGCGGATAGTCCTTGCCTATGATCACGCCGTTCATTTCTTGCTCCATTTGCGTCTGTGTCCACGGTTCTATAATAAAGCTGCCCTGTAATGGACGCAATTCTGGGACCCATTTCTTAATAAAAAAACCCTGCGGGTCGTGATCTTGGGCCTGCTTGGTCGGATTGTAAATGCGAACTGTATTAATGCCCGTAATACCGGCTTGCATTTGAATTTGGGGGAAATGTATGCCCGGTTCAAAATCCAGAAAAAGTCCCGACAAATGTTCGGCAGCCCGCTCCCAACTTTGATTCATATGGTGACATATAAAACTCACTAACATGGCCCGCATCCGAAAATTAATGTAGCCCGTTTCTATCAAACACCGCATGCACGCATCGACCAGCGGGAATCCCGTATATCCCTGTTTCCAACGCGTATACTTTTCCAACTCCTCGTTGTACAAAAGATCTTCATAGCCTCGGTTAACGCTTACAAATTCCATTTCACATTCGCTTTCAAATTTCTGCATGAAATGTTCTCTCCATCGCAGGCGCGAGGCAAACTGTCGGAAATTTCGCTTGTGACTTGAGTCTTGTGCTTGTATATATTGAAATTGAAAAACTTCGCGTAAGCTTATATTACCCCAAGCTAAATAGGGACTGATACGACTGCAGCTGCTTCTCGCCTGTTCGGGCTTTGAAATATGCTGCATATATAAAGAAACCCGTGTTTGAGTAAAACTCGTTAGGTATTGCCACGCTTTTCTCGGACCACCTACTTGCACAATACCAGGCACTATGGGCTTTTCGTCCATGCGCGGTAGTCCGTTTAACCTCTCTAAAACAGAAGCCGGCGGCGTTATGAAGGCTTCCCAAGAAATAATTGGAATGACATTCGACATGTAATCGTACCAATAGGCATTGAAATTTTTTCGGTTAGATAGGCCACGTCTGATGCCCGAGTAAGGAAATTCCGTCCATGAAATTTGATGCCTATCGAAATAGGTTTTCAAGAATCTATCGCGCTTATAGGTTACCTCCAGCCCCACTTCTTCGATGCTGAGTACGGCGGAGAGTCCGCAGGAAGCCAAGTATTCAAAGCAGGTTTCAGCCGACATTTCAAGAGCGAAAAAGGGCAAGCCTTTTTGAGCGAAATTGATCCATAATTCGTTTACCGATTCCCAAATAAACCGCTCGTGGCGCGGACTGTAGTGCACCGATTGAAACACTTCAGGTTCGTGGATATAGAGAAAAACAGTAGGAATCGGAGACTGACAGGCAAGCAAAAGGGCCTCATGATCGGTCAGACGCAAATCGCGCTTGAACCAAACTACCTGAAAGTTTTGAGCATCCACAGAAGGAATAACAACCCACAGGCTTTTTAGATTTGAGCGCACTTTATTAACACAATAGAAATATTGAGTTGATACCTTGTTCACGTTTAATGGCTAATTTCACGTTTGGATTACGATTTTATTTACCCACCATGAACCAACCCAAACTAATAAATTCATTAAAGCTACGTGCTGCGCGTAAGCAGCGGGCTATAATCCCTATTCAACGGGCATCGGAGCAGGTATTCCACCGTATTCTTGGGAAACACCGGGCCCAAAAGCTGTATGATTCTTGGCAAGGAACCGATATATATACGTTTTTGAACACCTACAAAGCACATTCGCATGTAAA
>CAMBBZ010000097.1 GCA_945863965.1 Chitinophaga pinensis
GCCATTGTTTATTCGTGTGCGTCTTCAGAAAGTAAGTTTCCGTCGGGATCGTAGCGCTGAACCAATAAAAGCTCACATTTATGATCGTAATACTTCCACTCGCCTACTTTAACTCCCTTATCATAAGCCCCTTCTCGAGATTGATAACAGGACTTTTTACCATAAATCCAATATCCATGGGCAAACCCATCGAGATACCTTCCTTCGGTTTCTATGGCGCGGTAGCGCAAATTGGTTTTAGGGTCTTTTTCGATTTGGTACTCGCCTAGAATACCGTGTTTTTTGCCGTCCTTAAATTGCGTGAGTTTAATGGTATCACCAAACATATTAAATTCGGCAAAGGTGCCACTTTCTTTTCCTTGATTCCAATAACCGGTTTTGATTAAGGCACAACTTAGGGCATCCCATGCTTTTTGGACACTGTCTAACTGGCCATTTTTGTAATATTCCTCAATAGCAGCGCAACCGGTACTGTGATAATAATAATGTGGACCGTTCAGATTGCCAGAATCGTTGAATTGCTTAAAAAAGCGCAGCGTTCCGTTTTTGAAATATCCTAAATGCTCGCCTACCGGTGTACCCATGCGGTACCGACTCTCGGTTTCTTTGCTTCCGTTCTCAAAAAAAGCTTCACAAAGTCCGTTGCGTTCTCCTTGGGTATACCGATTAATATAATACGGTTCTCCAGTGGCATAAAATCCCTGCACCACCCCATCAATAACGTTCTCATCAAACTCGCCCATGACTTCCACTTTCCCATTTTCATAATAATAATAAAACGGACCGTGTTTAATACCATTCTTATACGTTTCTCGCAATTGGAAGTCGCCGTTAGGTCTAAATTTTGCGAATTCTCCATGAAATATTCCATTTAAAAATTCGGCACGTTTCGCCAAACGGGGTCGATCGGTTTGTTTTTCTTGGGGGAAGTAGTACTCGGCTTTTCCAGAGTAGGGCACTCCATTATAGAATGCGATGCTGTCTAAGCGAATTTCAAGTTTCTCCCATCGGATGGTTTTGGGCTTGGCGGTTTGAGCCGTTAATGGGCTTCCCCCGAAAAACAGAGGAATTAAGGCGCACACGAGGGTGAATTGGATGCGTTGGAATGCTCTTTTCATAGTCACTATACAATATAACTCATTTTTAAATTAGATATTTCGCGCAAAATATCCGCCGAAATAATGGAACAAAGTTAGGGTTATGGATTAGTTTTGTAAAGTTTGTGTTTTTAGAAACTGTAAATAATTATTGTTTGGCCAAAAAAGGCGTGGAAGCCACCTTCCCCTTTGATGAAGAAACCCTCGTTTGGAAAGTCATGGGCAAAATGTTTTGCTTGGGCGATGTGCATGCATTCAACAGTATAACCCTAAAATGCGACCCTGAAGAATCCATCCGATTGCAAGCCAATTATGAAAACATCAAACCCGGATACCACATGAATAAAAAATTATGGATTACGATTGAATTAGACGGATTACCCATTGATTTTGTATTTTCGCTGATCGATACAAGTTACGAACTTGTGGTACGAAAATTGCCTTTGAAAGATAAACACATACTACAGACCTTATAAATATGAACCCAAAACCATTAATTAGAACCCTCGGCACCTTTGGAATGAGCGTGCTACTCACTGCGAGTGCTTGGGCCCTATCTGCAAACACCATGAATCTTTCCACGTATAATACCGAAACACTTCCCGAAGGGATGTATGCGAAGATGTCTACCAATAAAGGTGACATTATTTTAAAATTACACTACGACAAAACGCCCCTAACCGTGTGCAATTTCGTAGGTTTAGCCGAGGGCAAGTTGCCCAATACCGCGAAACAAACAGGAACTCCTTTCTACGACGGTTTGAAGTTTCACCGCGTTATTTCTAACTTTATGATTCAAGGTGGAGATCCAGACGGAGTAGGTTCTGGCGGTCCTGGATATAGCTTCGCGGACGAGTTTCACCCAGAATTAACGCATTCAGGTCCTGGTATTCTATCTATGGCCAATTCAGGTCCTGGAACCAACGGTTCACAATTTTTTATTACACACGTAGCCACGCCGTGGCTTGATGGCATGCACAGCATATTTGGAGCCGTAGTGAGCGGTCAAGATGTAGTAAATGCCATTCAACAAGGTGATAGTATTGAAAGCATAACCATCATACGCAAAGGCAAAGCGGCCGAAAGTTTCGACGCGAGTGCCGCCGCCATGGACACTTATAAAGCACAAATGAAAGAAAAAGCAGCGAAAGCCATCCAAGAATCGGCTAAAGAGTTCGACAATTGGGTTATGAAGACTTACCCAGGCGCCCAAAAAACAGCATCAGGACTTTACTATGCGGTTATTCAAGAAGGAACCGGAGCTAAGGCTGTAGCGGGAAAAACCGTAGCGGTGCACTATTCTGGGAAATTAACCAGCGGAACTGAATTTGACAATTCATATCGCAGAGGTGAGCCCATTGAATTTAAATTAGGTGTGGGTCAAGTTATTCCAGGATGGGACGAAGGTATCGGTTTGATGCAAGTGGGTTCTAAATACACCCTCATCATTCCTTCCGATTTAGGATACGGAAAACGCGGTGCGGGAGGGGTAATTCCCCCGAATGCCACCTTGATTTTCGAAACCGAATTAGTCTCTGTAAAATAAACGTCACAAAAAATTATCACACCTTAACAAAAAAATGCCGCCTTAGTGCGGCATTTTTTGTTAATTGCTCAATGAATCCGCACGGCCTAAGGTTTTGGAATACCCAAAAGCAAGTTTGCAACATTTGTGAACGACGGCCTTGGTTTTGGATCCCGCGTGGACATCAAAATCCAGTAATTGAAGAAAAGGGTATCATTGGCGCGGGAAAACGCTATGTAGACTGCCTTTTTTGTGGGTCTTCCGATCGCGACCGCTTGGTTTTTGAGGCGTTTAAACAAAATGAAGCCGTTTTCACAAAGGGAAATTTGCTTCATGTAGCCCCGGAAAAGCCCTTGTGGCGCCGTTGGTTTAGTAACGGTTGGAACCGCATAGGCGTCGATGCTCGGGCTGCTGGATATCGATGGTCGTATGGTACTGATATTTTATCAGGCGATCTGCGTTATTTGGATTTTTCAGATGGCTATTTTGATGCCATAGTAGCGAATCATGTTTTGGAGCATATTGAACAGGTTGAATTGGCGTTGCAGCAAATTTATCGAATGTTAAAAAAAGGCGGCATTGCGTGTTTGCAAGTTCCCTTCTCCAGTATTTTGGAGGAAAGCATAGAAGCGGAAGCAGATTGGGATAAAAAGAAGCGTGAAGCTGTTTTGGGACAAAGGGATCATGTGCGTTTGTATGGGAAAAACTTCCTCCAAGAATGGGAAAAAATGGGGTTTGAATCGGTAAGCATAAACGTTACCCCTGAGGTCAGATCGCACTATCGCATGCACCCAACAGAGCCGGTTATAATTTTACGTAAGAAATAATTTTTTATTCTCGTTTAATCGGGCTAAATTTCGGCCTAATAATATAACTTACAATCAAGGTTACTAGCCCTTTACACAGAACACCTATGAATAAAACGCTACTTGTTACTATTGCCTTTTTCACCACGTCTTCCCTACTAAAGTCCCAAAACGTGGGCATTAATCAAACGGGTTCAGATCCCGATATTTCTGCAATGCTTGACGTAAGCGCCACCAATAAAGGGATTTTAGTACCAAGAATGACAAAAACTCAAAAATTCTTGATTCCAAGTCCTTCAAACGGCCTATTGGTTTATCAAACCGACGATACGGCTGGTTTTTGGTATTACGAACAAAAACAATGGGTTCCCTTGATGCGATCCATCACCTTTGGTCAGGCCCTTACAGGTGGGATGGTACAGGGAAAAGGATCTGTGGATCTCAAAAAAACCGGTGTAGCAGCGGCTCAATATGGCGATCCCAACGGATACCCCATTATTACCCTCAACGAATACGGACAGATTGTACTGGCGGGTACTCAAAAATTGGTGGATAACGATACCCTCAATGAGATTCAGAAAATTAGTTTGACTACCGACACCTTGCGATTGAGCAAGAATGGAGGTTTTATACATTTAAAAGGTTTTTGGAGTACATTAGGAAATTCGGGTTTGTCGGCCGCCAACAATTTCATAGGAACCACCAGTAACATACCCTTGCGATTCCGCGTTAATAATACGTGGTTTGGGGAATTGAATGCCAGCAATAATAATATTTCATTCGGTGAAAATGCCAATCGCAACTCAACGGGGAACTCAAATATTGCCATAGGCAGAGAATCACTTAGGGCCAATGCAGGCGGATTTTACAATACTGCGGTGGGCTGGCAATCCTTATACGATAACAATTCCGGAAGCTATAACGCTGCTTACGGAGCTCGAGCACTTTACAACAATACCACAGGTGACTACAACATAGGCATTGGTTACGAACCCTTGGCCGCTAATACTTCAGGAAGCTATAATATCGGCATCGGATTTAGAAGTTTACAGAATAATACCACGGGCACATACAATGTCGGGGTAGGTATGTATACCTTGTTGTACAATATTTCCGGTGTAATGAACGCCGCAGTGGGCTATTTAGCCTTGGGTGCTAATGTTTATGGACATTACAACGCGGGTTTTGGCAATTATGCCATGTATTCCAATAACTTAGGAATTGGCAATGCCTTTGTAGGTTTTGCCGCAGGATACTATAATACCTCGGGTTATTACAATCAAGGCGTGGGTTATTATGCGGGATATTTAAATCGCACGGGTTATTACAACATATCGTTAGGTTACGTAAACGGCCCTAATACCACCAATCTCGACAATACCATCACCATAGGATCATCCGTTTATACTACCGCCAGTGACCAAGCCCGAATAGGTAACGCCTCGGTTACAAGCATAGGTGGACCTGTTGCTTGGACCAATACGAGTGATGCCCGCTTCAAAACCAATATCCGAAATAACGAAGTGGTAGGGCTGCCCTTTATTATGAAACTAAAACCAGCAACCTATCAGTTTGATGTCCATAAAATGTATGCGTTTCAAGGTCAATTGAGCGATACCATCACATGGAAAACTCAATTTGACAAGGAAAAAATTCGATATAGCGGATTTATCGCTCAAGAGGTGGAACAAGCAGCCCTAGAGGTTGGATATGACTTTTCTGGGGTTGATAAACCTAAAAATGACAGCGATTTTTACGGATTGCGTTATTCAGAATTTGTTGTTCCCCTAGTAAAGGCCATGCAAGAACAACAACAACAAATTGAAACGCTGCAAACGCAGGTGGCCGCGCTAATGGAACTGAATCGCGCACTTCTAGAAAAAACAAAGACGCTTGATCCTAAAAAATAAGGAGAACTACCATGAATTATAGGGTATTGTTTTTTGGATTGCTGTTGCTACAATCGGTGCTTAACGCACAAACGTTGGTTCATATCCGCGGATTTATCCGGGTTACCAATGGCGCTCATATAATTGTAAACGGCGATTATTTAACCAAAAACAACGCTCGGTTTCGAACTGGCAATATTGGATTTTTAAAAGTAAAGGGAAATTGGATTAACAATTCCACTACGGCCTATTTTCACGATAACGCTACGAAAGTGGATCTGTCGGCTGCCCTAGTTGAGATTCGCGGCAACACCCCAACGAATTTCCCGTCACTCACCTTAAGTGGTAACGGAAAAATAGCCCTTTTTACCAACATGGTGGTGGGCGGAACCCGCGGAAACGGTCCCATGGGTCAATTGCGCATTAACCAAGGTATTATAGATTTACAAGGCCGTAACTTAATCATCAACAATCCACAATCCAATGCGATTACCACCAATACCGGCGGAGGTATAAAATCTGAAAGTAATTCTAGTTTGGGTTACGGACAGATTCAATGGAATATACGGAACGGCAGCGGTGGACCCGTGTTTAACTTGCCTTTATTAAATGCGGCCAACCAAGATATATCAAGCCAATTTATTGTAAACAATGTTGGTTCAGATCCCAACGATTCCGGGTTCATCAGCTTGGCCACCTATCCCACGGCTGACCTACCTGTTCCCAATAATAGGCCACTGCCCTTAGGCGTTTTTAATACCGACAACGAATGCGACGGTGAAAATAGCATGCGATTGGCCAATCGTTATTGGATAATTAGTCAAGCCAATTATACCACACGCCCAGACATTACTTTAAGTTTGGGGTATAGCGAAACCGATATCAAAGGGGTTAATGACGGTATTACGGAAAAATTTCTCGGGGGAATTCAATGGAACGCCAGTCTTAATAAATGGCAGTATCCACTAAAAGGACAAATTGATGTGGCGGCCAACAAGCTTACCTACAGAGCCAAACAGAATTTTGATGGCGTTTGGACACTCAGCGATACGACCCCCTATCCTCGGGCTCAGTTTTCCGTGGTTGGTTATTGCCAACGGGATAGTATTGTATTTTCCGATAACTCAATAGAAGGGGTTGATAAAATCATCCAACGGCAGTGGAACTTAGGAGA
>CAMBBZ010000098.1 GCA_945863965.1 Chitinophaga pinensis
GGAAAAGCATCGAAAGAATCTAACGAAGGCATGATGGGCTTGTTTATCCTCGCCTTTTTGAGTGGATTAACGGCCTTGCTCACCCCCTGCGTGTTTCCCATGATTCCGATGACGGTTTCTTTCTTTATCCGCAATAAAAACAGAGCGATAGCACTACGCGACACTTTCGTATTTGCATTTTCTATTATCGCCCTATACACGATAGTCGGTACCATAGTTGCCTTTGCTTTCGGTGCTAATGCGGCCAACTGGCTAAGTACCCACTGGGCTCCCAATATTTTCTTTACGGTTATTTTTGTGGTTTTCGCAGCCAGCTTCTTTGGCGCTTTTGAAATTACGCTACCCTCTTGGATCGTTAATAAAGTTGACAAACAAGCAGATAAGGGCGGTATCACAGGAGCTATATTCATGGCCCTTACCATTGCCTTGGTTTCCTTTTCTTGTACAGGTCCTATAGTAGGCACTGTTTTGGTGGAAGCCGTTCACGGCGGCGCCATGCGACCCGCTATTGCGATGTTTGGATTTTCTCTGGCTTTTGCCATCCCTTTCGGACTTTTGGCCTTGTTTCCCTCTTGGTTGAATAATTTGCCTAAAAGTGGTGGCTGGCTTAATAGCGTAAAAGTGGTGCTCGGATTTGTGGAATTGGCTTTTGCATTGAAGTTTTTAAGCATTCCCGATCAAACCTACCATTGGGGACTCTTAGATCGTGAGATCTATTTGGCCATATGGATCGTCATTTTCATCCTACTTGGATTGTATTTATTAGGAAAAATTCAATTTGACCACGACACTCCAAATCCCAACCTCAGCTTTTTTCGCCTTAGCCTAGTCATTGCCGTTTTCACCTTCGTGGCGTATATGATTCCTGGTATGTTTGGTGCGCCATTAAAAGCCCTTGCCGGCTATTTACCGCCTATGAGCACCCAAGATTTTCGCTTAGATCGCGCCGCTGAATCCGAGGCCGGTATTTGTAAAACACCCAAATACAGCGATTATTTACACAGTCCACATGGCATACACAGTTATTTCGATTACGACGAGGCCATGGCTTGTGCCCGCGAACAGAAAAAACCTCTTTTTATCGATTTTACGGGTCACGGTTGCGTAAACTGCCGCAAAATGGAAGAAAAAGTATGGGCCGATCCTAAAGTGCTCACCCTCTTAAAAGAAAAGTATGTAGTGGTTTCATTGTATGTAGATGATAAAAAAATACAATTAGATCCTTCCGAATATTTCACCAGCCGATCTTCTGGGAAAACCATTAAAACATTAGGCGATAAAAATGCCGAACTGCAAGAATATTATTTCGGAAAATCTACCCAACCCCTTTATTGTTTGTTAAACTCTAACGAAGAATTATTGCAGCCCGCTTATGGCGCCGATCACTTCCAATTCAAGGTTGAGCCGTTCGTTGATTTCCTCCAAGACGGACTAAAAGAGTACGCAAAAAAACCATAATATGAGAGCCCTCGAACATTTCTTAGATGCACAAAACGTCCTAGCCGATTTTATATCGAACCCTGAGAATTTCGAGCGCATCGAGCAGGCCATTGATCGGATTACGCAGTCCTTTAATACAGGCGGCAAAATAATCGCATGCGGCAACGGAGGCAGTCATTGCGATGCCATGCATTTCGCTGAAGAACTTACGGGCCGCTACCGCCACGATCGCAGGGCGCTGCCCGCATTGGCCATCAGCGATAGCAGTCACCTTACCTGCGTGGCCAACGATTATGGCTATGAATACGTGTTTTCGCGTTTCGTTGAAGCCCATGGCAAAGCAGGCGATGTCCTTTTAGGCATTTCTACCAGCGGTAACAGTGCCAATGTAATTAAAGCCCTTAAAAAAGCCCGCGAAATGGGTATGTACACGATTGCCTTAACGGGAAAGGACGGTGGAGAAATTAAAGATCTTTGTGACTTAGAAATCCGGGCTCCTAAAAGCGAATACGCAGATCGGGCGCAAGAAATACATATTAAAATAATTCATTCTCTCATTGATGGAATTGAATTGCGCATGCAATTAACCAAGTAATTCTTACTACATATTCAGTTTATGGGTTTATATTTGAGACCTACTATATGGGTATAAAACTCCGTTTAATTATTGTTAACTTTCTTCAGTTTTTTATTTGGGGAAGTTGGCTACTTACGATAAGTGTTTATTGGTTTGGGAACAAACAATGGTCAGCCGCAAATTTCGGACAGATTTTTTCTACCATGGGTATTGCCGCATTAATTATGCCCACTTTTACCGGATATTTAGCCGATAGGTTTATTTCGGCGCAAAAGCTCTATGGCATACTGCACATTTTAGGCGGGATTGGTTTATTATTTGTACCTCAAGCACAGGAGCCGATGCAGTTATTTTGGATCATTTTAGCTACCATGTTTTGCTATATGCCTACCATTCCCCTCTCTAATACGGTTGGCTACCACATTTTAAAAACAAATAATTTTGATGTGGTTAAAACCTATCCTAACATCCGTGTATGGGGTACCATTGGATTTATTGTGGCATTATGGACGGTCAGCTTGAATCATATCGAAAACAGCCATCTTCAATTTTATCTCGGTGGATCGGTTGCCCTCCTTTTAGGGATAATATCATTTACGCTGCCTAATTGTCCGCCATTAGGCAAAAAAGAAAAAGACGCTCCGAGCGATTTATCTGCGCTTCATGAGCTTTGGAAAAACCCTCAATTCGCCTTATTCTTTATTTTCTCCATGTTATTAGGAGCGGCACTGCAATTAACAAACGCCTATGGCGATACCTTCATCAGTAGTTTCTCAAGCATTCCGGAATACAGCCAATCTCTTGCGGTACAATATCCGGCTATGATTATGAGTATTTCTCAGATAAGTGAAACCTTATTTATATTGGCGATACCGTTTTTTATGCGCCGCTTTACCATAAAACAGGTCATGCTTATAAGTATGGTAGCCTGGGTATTGCGCTTTGGATTGTTTAGTATGGGCAACCCGGGTGATGGTCTGTGGATGATTGTTTTATCGTGTATCGTATACGGAATGGCCTTTGACTTTTTTAATGTATCAGGTTCCTTATTTATCGAACAAAATATTGATGCCAAAGTGCGTTCAAGAGCGCAGGGATTATTTACCATGATGGTAAACGGTGTCGGTGCAATTTTCGGAAGTTTGGTTAGCGGTTATTTGATTGAACATTTTTTCACAAGCCAAGATACTAATGGGATTGCGGTGCGACATTGGCCAGAAATATGGACGGTATTCACAATATACGCCCTTATCGTAACGATTCTCTTCGCCATTTTCTTCCGATCCCCCCAAACTCAAAAATAGCCGCCCTACGAGTCACAAGCACAAAGAACAGCCCTATACGAGCGCAGCGAGTCCCAAACGAACGAAGTGAGTATACTGCGAACAAAGTGAGTATACTGCGAGCGCAGCGAGTATACTGCGAGCGCAGCGAGTATCCTTCAGTCATACGGATTTTCGGGATCTGCCTCCGATTCCCAATCCTTAGGCTGGTAATGCCATTCTGGCAACATGCGACGCTCCCAAAAGGGCAAGGCCCCAAACGCCATCAATATACCCGTTAGCAGTCCTGATATATGTCCTTCATGCGAAATCCCAGGCAAAATCGGCAACAAACCCCACCACATACCGCCATACCAGAGCACCAATACTAAAAATAGGGCCCGTTTGCGTTTGTCTTTCGCGCGCAGCGCATGCACCGATAAAAACGAAGCAAAGGCATACAACCACGTGGATGCGCCAATATGAACCGCTCCCTTATCGCCTAAAGCAAATAAAATCACCGATGAAATAACCCATTGTATGATAAAAAAGAGCCACCAATCTCTAGGAAATAACAACACGAAGATACCCGAAAGCCCGAGCAGAGAAATTACATTACCCGTAATATGTCCCCAATCGCCATGCAAGAAAGGCCCCGTAAAGGCCGTATACCAAAGAGACCACTGCCGTGTATGATTTCCCCAGAGCGATATCGACAGCATGCTTTGATTTACAAATATGAAAAGTAGCAAGCCCGCCAGAAAGAGAGCTGGAAGGAGTAAAACAATCCAAACACGAAAATTCCATTTCATGGATAATTATTTAAAAACGGGTGTAAATGGGGGAAATTAACGGATAGCCAATTTTTGAGTCTTGGTCGCATCGCCGCTTTTGATCTGCAAGAAATACACGCCTTTGTCTAGGTTGGCATCCATAACGGTAATACGCACCCTACCTTCCGCAAAATCGGATTGCTTTAAACTTTGAAAATAGACTGTTTTACCCAAAACATCCGATATAATAATGGCGGCGTCTGGATATTCATTGTAAGAAAAATCAAGATTTAAGCTAAAATAGGACCCTGAAACAGGGTTAGGCGTAATCGTGAAAGAAGGGCCTCCGCCAAGTAGCTCATCACCGGAAACCGGCGGCAAGGCAGCACTTACAGGACGTAAGTAGGCGCTTGCTAGGATGAGTATGACGAAAAATATCTTTTTCATTGCCACAAAATAACAAAAAAAAAGGCACTTTTACAAGTGCCTTTTTTTATTTTTCAAGGTTTGAATTACTCAGCAGTAGCAGGAGCTTCAGTAGTAGTTGCAGCTGTGTCAGTTGCAGTAGTGTCAGCTTCAACTGTTTCCTCTACCGTAGTAGTGTCAATTGCAGTTGAATCGATTGTGGTTTCTTCGGTTGCGTTGTTACCACAAGCAGCGAACGTCAAAGCTGCGCAAGCTGCTAAAGCGAAAGTGATTTTTTTCATTTTTCTGTTGGTTATTTTGTTTGAGTGTGCCGCAAAAATAATTCGAATATTATACACTGCAAAACATTACTTGTTTTTTTTTCAAAAAAGTTAACGTTTTGATTACAAAGGGCCTTAAAGCCCCGTTTCTTCGATTAAACACTCCAACCCGACCAATTTCCATGATAATGATCAAAAAAAAATGCAATTTTGTTCTAACGCACGCATGCAATCCAAACAAACAGTAGGAATCATAGGCAGTGGTATCGCCGGTTTAGCAAGCAGTATCCACCTAGCACACAAAGGATATCAAGTTCAGGTATTCGAGCAAGGCTCCACCTATGGCGGAAAACTCGGTGTCGCCCAATTGGGATCGTACCGGTTTGATTTAGGTCCTAGTTTATTTACCCTACCGCTACTCGTTTGGGATCTGCTAGATAGCGATTTAAAGGAAAATTTCCACGTAAAACGGCTAGAAACACTTTGTCATTACTTCTACGACCACAAAAATAAACCCTTTCACGCGCATGCAGAGATTGACCAATTCGTGCAGGAAGCGTCCCAATATTTCGAAGAATCGCCCGATCGCGTCCGTAAATTTATGGCGCATTCTAAACGCGTCTACGATATTACCGCACCGGTCTTTTTAGCCAGTAGCTTGCATAAACCAGCCACCTACTTTTCCAAAAATGGACGCAAAGGCATTGCCAATCTTTGGCGCCTGAACATGTTCCAAACCATGAATGGGGCCTTAAAAAAACAATTTAATAATCCAGACTTAATACAGCTTTTTAATCGCTACGCCACTTACAACGGCTCCAATCCGTATCAAGCCCCCGCCACGCTTAACGTAATTCCCCACCTTGAATTTTTCTATGGGGCCTATCTTCCCCTTAAAGGAATGCGCGCCATCGCAGATGTGCTCTACGAACAAGCCGTGCGCTTGGGCGTAACCTTCTATTTTAATTCCCCAATCGAACGGGCTGAATTTGACGCACAAAACCGCATAAGCACCTTGATAGATGCCCAACAGCGCGCGCATCCAATCGATATTTGCGTCTCTAATATCGACGTTAAGCGCCTGTACCGAAACGTTTTGAATAAAACCGTTCCCTCTAAAATTGCCAAAGCCGAAAATTCCAGCTCCGCGCTCATCTTTTACTGGGGTATCAAACAAAAGTTTCCGCAGCTCGACGTTCACAATATTTTATTTTCCAACGATTATCCCGAAGAATTCGACGCCCTATTTGCGCGCAAAACCCTGCAAATCGACCCGACCGTTTACATCAATATTACCTCAAAACACATTCAAACCGACGCACCCGAATACGGTGAAAACTGGTTCGTAATGATCAACGCCGCTCACGATACCGGTCAGTACACCCCGCAATACCTTGCCGAAGTGCGCCAACGCATCATCGCAAAAATCAACCGCGTGCTTCAAATCGATATTGAATCGTTAATTGAAGTCGAAGACCAACTCGATCCCGTGGGCATTGCCCAAAGCACCGGCAGCGATAAAGGCAGTTTATACGGAAGTAGCAGCAACGACCGGATGTCGGCATTTTTCCGCCAAGCCAATTTTTCATCTGAACATAAAAACCTTTATTTTTGTGGTGGTAGTGTGCACCCAGGCGGCGGTATTCCGCTTTGCCT
>CAMBBZ010000099.1 GCA_945863965.1 Chitinophaga pinensis
GGCAATACGGTAAATGCATTTTACACGGGAACTATGGATGGCACTTTTGGTGATATTAAAAAATTAGTAGCCGATTACCGCAATTGGAACGGCACCGCTGCTGGAACAGAAGCCCAAGTATGGCCCGTATGGAATTTTACAGGTAAAGCCGCTTCTAATGCTACGCTTGCACATTTGTCATTCCAATTGTATCCAAATCCAAGTACTGGGTTCCTTTATTTCAATAAATCAATCCAAGCGCGCGTATTCAACGCCGCTGGTATGATGATTATGGAAACCAAAGGTCAAGTAAATAACTTGGATGTGAGTGCATTGGCCGACGGGGTGTATTTCCTCAAAAACGAATTTGGCGCTACGCAAAAATTCAGCAAACAATAATACGTCGTACGTTTATTTTTCAAAAGAGGGGGGCGAAAGCCCCCTTTTTTGTTTTGCATATTCTATAATACTAAGCTAATAATAAGGAAATATTACGGGGTTATTTTGCAATTATTAATGAAATCATTCTTTAGTTTGCTCTTGTTATTAGGCGCGTGTGTGTTGCGCGGGCAAAGCGTTTCCGTATTTAAAGGAATTGTTACCGATGCTGCCACGGGAATACCCGTTGTATCGGCAGAGATTTTAAATTCCGAAGGATCTAGATTGGGGTTTTCTAAGCTCGATGGTACCTTCCGCATTAGTGCCAACGCAGATAAAATTAACGTTCAAATTACGCATCCCGATTACGAGGATAGAACGTTGCCGTTAGACGCAAATATCCGCGCCTCCATATCCATGACCTCGATTTTAGAGCAGATGGGGGCAGTTGATATTTCCATTAAGAAAGGGGACAATTCGGAGGCGAGTGGCAGATTTACCGAAAAAGTATCCATGAATTTGCGGAATGTAATCAGTGCGCAAGAAATAGAAATATCCCCAGATTTAACCGTTGCGAATGTGATACAACGCGTATCGGGTGTTTCCATAGAGCGCAACGATAACGGCGACGGTCAGCATGCCATTGTTCGCGGTATGGATAAGCGGTACAATTATACCTTGGTTAACGGTATTAAAATACCTTCCCCAGATAATAAGAATAGATATGTGCCTTTGGATATCTTTCCATCCGATTTGCTTGATCGTTTAGAAGTGAGCAAAGCCCTTACTCCGAATATGGAAGGCGATGCCATTGGTGGGGTAATTGATATGAAGCTTAAAGATGCGCCTAACCGTTTCATGCTTAATGTGAATGCGGGTACCGGATACAGTCAGATATTTTTAGACCGGCCTTATCGTACGTTTGATGCAAGTGAGGTGAATCGACAATCACCGGCGGCCTCCAACCCAGCAGGTTATCAAGCCACTATTAACGACTTCCCTACCTCTAATCTCAACTTTACTGACATCCAAGCGCCCATCAATCAACTTTTCGGAATGTCGGTCGGCAATCGCTTTTTGAAAGGCAAATTAGGCGGCATATTGGCCTTGAGCTATCAGAATACCTACAGGGGGGCGAATTCATTGTTCATGTCGACCTTCATTCAGCCTGAAACCAATACCCCGTATTACGAAATACTCCAATTGAGGAAGTTTTCGGCCCAGCAGCAGCGTTCGGGTATTCATACTAAGTGGGACTATAAAATCAATCGTCGACACGAGTTGAGTTTTTACGGAGCTTATATTTCGTTGGTAGACCGACAAACGCGCGATCGTACCGATACGATTTTGAAAATTGCTAGAGGACAAGGTCCGGGCACCGGTCGTGTAGAATTGCGCAACCGCAGCCGTCAACAGTTCCAGGATATTTACAGCGGTACCTTGCAAGGAAAGCACCTGTTTGGAGACTTGAAAACCGATTGGTCTTTGGTGTACTCGTTGGCACAACAAGACAATCCCGATATGGCTCAGTTTGCCCTGATGACAGGGGTTTCGAAAGATACCTTAGGAAATTATATTCGGGATCCTGAAGTTATTGAACGCGATTTTACCCGTCGGTGGATTAACAATAGCGATCAAGATATCGCGGTTTACTTGAATAATGCTTATTTAATGGGTTTAGGAGCGGGTGAAGTGGAATGGTCGGCAGGCGGTTTGTTCCGACATAAGGTGCGAACCCACCAATTTGCGTCGTATTTGTTTAATAATTTCCCAATCGGTCAGGTTTGGACGGGCGATGCGCGTAATCATACCTGGAAATTGCGCAACAGCATAGGAACGCCGAAAGATCCACTCAATTACGATTGTAACGAGGATGTATTAGGTCTGTATGCAATGGGGAAATACACCTTACAACAGTTAGAACTTTTAGGTGGGGTGCGGATGGAAAATACGGCCTTTTCGTGGGTTACGCAGGCTCCGGTGAACGTGGCCGGCCGAACGGGCGATAAAGCTTATTCTGATATTTTGCCCAGTTTGCATGTCAAATACAAACTGAATAACCGGAAAACACAATTAAGAAGTTCCTATTTTGCCTCTATATCGCGTCCCAGTTTTTTTGAAGTGATTCCTTATGAAATTAACGAAGAAGACTTTAGAGAGCGCGGAAATCCGTTTATTGAAAGAACAAAAGCCCACAATTTTGACCTTCGCTTCGAGCATTTCGATGGTCCTGTAAATAAGATAATGGCGGGTGCCTTTTATAAAATCATCAATAATCCAATTGAAAATGCTTTGGTAATTGACGGTCAAACCATTTTTGCCCAGCCTAATAATTTTGGTACCGCTACGAATTACGGTTTCGAATTGGATATGGCGTATTATTTGGGGAATTTTGGCCTACGCGGGTTTTACACCTTTACGCAATCAGAAATTAACACCACGAAATTGGTGAAATTCCGGAATACGGCGGGTACCTTAACGGAGCGCAGCGAGGAACAAATCCGACCCTTACAAGGACAGTCGAAACACATTTTTAATGCCTCTTTATTGTATAAAAACGCCCAAAAAGGCACCGACGTGCAATTTTCGGGCGTGTATACGGGTCAACGCATCATTTCCGTTTCCCCCTATAAAGACAACGACGTATGGCAGCGTGCTTTTTTCATTGTGGATTTTTCGGTGGAGCAGCGAATCAATAAGCGACTTACGGCTTATGTGAAAGTCAACAACCTTTTGAATACCCCGTTACGGGCCGATATATTATTGCCGAATACCTTCAATCCGGAACAGGCGCCTTATTTGGATGCGAGCAACTCCGTTTTGGTTCGGGAAGATTTATACGGTCAAACGTATTTTGGGGGAATTAAATTCAATTTTTAAACAAAAACTAAACAAAACAAATATGAAAAAAATCACCATGTATGCCCTTTTTGCAGCGGTTTTAACCTTTGCAGCGTGTGGCGATGACACAACTACTGTCGATGACGGTGTTCAAGACAGTGTTAAAACAGTTAGTGCCACTACAACAGACATCAGCGGTTATACGCGCGGTACCTTGTTGGCAGGTAAAACCTACAACATGGTAGGTACCGTGATTATTCCAATGAACGAAACCTTGCGTGTTGAGCCAGGGGTTACCGTAATCGTGGGTAACGACGGTAGCGGTTCGGGTTTTGAATTTACCGTAAACGGAACCTTAGCGGCATTAGGAACGAAGGCGCAGCCTATTACCTTCACAGTTCCTGAAGCGGATCGCACTATTGAGAATGTTTTTGGTGGTTTGTGGTGCGGATTCCAGGGTACGGCTAAAGCGAAAGCAATCGTACTAAAGCATTGTAAAGTTTCGTATTTAGGAGGTCAGGGTGGTGCCGGTACGGTGCGCGCGGGTAAATCTACTTACGGTTTTGCAAGCTTAGATCCCAACACAGAAATCATAGTTGAAGATTGTTATTTTACGGGTTCTGTTGATGATATGTTCCGTCCTAACGGAGGAAAAATCAACATCGTACGTAACGTATTCGAATTTGCTGGTGAAACAGGTGGCGACGGTTTGAACATTAAAGGTGGTGTCGTTGGAAACATCGCGTATAATTTATTCATCGGTGGTGCTACCAATGCGTATAAAATTTCTAACGAAGGTTCGACTACCATTCAAACCAATGTGAACGTGTATAATAACATTGCGTTGAATGGTGGTTTTCGTCGTGCCGGTAATACCCGTGGTGCCAACATCAACTATGAAGTGGGAGCCCGTGGTTATGCCTTTAATAATATCGTAGCCAATTGCAAACGCGGAATGCGTGCATTAGCAGATGCTGATTTACCCAACATCAAGTTTGATTACAATTTGTATTACGCGGCATATGCCGAAATGGTAGCAGAGAAAATCCCAACTGATGCAGTAGTTCCAACGGAAACAGTTTTAGGTACCAACAACATCATTGGCAGTACCGACGAAAACAATCCAATGTGGCAGAATGTGGACTTGAAAGCCTTTACTATGGTTGACTTCTTAGCTGGTTCAAACCAGAACAGAGCTATCAACGAAAAAGGAACTAAAGATTTCCGTTTAAAAGCCGGATCTCCTTGTATCGGAAAAGGAACCAAGCAATGGGCACCTGTTCAAGTACAATGGATGGTTAGCGGTGATTTAGCGCCAAGCATTATGCAGCCAAGCACCGATATGGGAGCATATCCTTTGGATAATACGGGTAACCAGTATTTCTAAACTTTAAAAAACATTTTATAAAAAGGACCGCCTCCGCATAGGAAGGCGGTCTTTTTTTTGGGTGGAAAATGACTAAGATTGGGTTGTGGTTAGGTGTCAAATAACCCTAAGTTTATTAAGGCAAATCCATGGGTTTTCTTTATTATTGTACATGGGTAAATACAGTTGGATACTATTGATTTTGGCGGTTTCTTGTAAGCCAGATGCGCCTATAAATGAGCCGGATCTTGATCCCTGGGCGGAATCGTATACCGAGATGAATTATGCGATGTCGGGCTTGGTATTCGCAGACAATTTTAATCCAATTATTCAAAATGGTTCGGTGCAGAGTGCGCAGCTTAAGGAAGCATCCGGTTTGGCACCATGTTCGTATAGGTCGGATTGGTTGTATGCCCATAACGACGGGGGCGATTATAATCGATTCTTTATATTAGACACGACGGGCAAGCACGTTAAAAGTGTGATTGTGCCTTTTAGTGGCAACCGCGACATGGAAGATATGGCGGTAGATCCCAATCCCATAAACGGACACGCGTATGTGTACTTAGCCGATATTGGAGATAACAACGCCGTATATCCTCAGATTAAAGTTTACCGTTTTAAGGAAGAAAAGTTCACCGATAACGGTCGCGATACGACCACTGAAAAAGCAGAAACCTATAATTTCGTGTATCCCGACGGTCCGCGCGATGCCGAATCCATGTTCATCGATCCCTGGTCGCATCATATGTACATATTTACCAAACGCGACTCGCGCACCCGTGTGTACAAAGCAAAATTTCCTTTTGATGCCACCCAAACTACAACCCTTGAAAAGGTAGCTCAAATCCCGTATAGCGGTTTTGTGGGCGGCGATATCAGTTCCGATGGAAAAAATATTGTGCTAAAAACGTATGCGCAGGTTTTTTTGTGGGAACGAAATGCGGGTGAAACGATAGTAAGCGCTTTAAGCAGACAGCCCAAATTGCTCCCCTACAAAAATGAAAAACAAGGCGAATCGATTTGCTGGAGCCGCGATGCCAAGCGCTATTATACGGTTAGTGAAGGCACAAACGAACCCATTTTCATGGGTTCGCGGAAGTAATTTATACAAATACAATCAACTCGCTTTGCGTTTTTCGCACCTTGGCGAGATTCGCTAAAAAGTCGTTGTCAGAATCGCGAAAACCAGCGGCTAGAATCACCGACGAGGCAAATCCTTGCTCGTTTAATTTGAAATACGCATCCAGTTCGTCGTGTTTAAAGCCCTCCATGGGGGTGGCATCTATGCCGGCGCGGGCTGCCTCTGCCATCACCAGGCCTAAGGCGATATAGCTTTGTTTGTGCGCCCAATTCAAGCGTTCTTCTTCGGTTTGGCCTTCGATGTAACTACTTACACCTTGAACAAACCTATCGAGTTCACGGATGTCTTGATTTCGGGCAGCGGCGGTACGTTCGGCTTGTGCTTGTACGTCATCTGCGCCAATATTAATTTGGGCTGCAAAGATAAACAGGTGCGACGCTTCTACCGATTGGGGCTGGTTATTCAGAAGGGGCTTCATGGCTTCACGATGCGGAGAATCAGGTCCTAAAACCCAAACTTTGAAGGATTGCAAGCCAAGGGAGGTAGGCGTTAAGCGGATGCTTTCAAGAAGCAAGTTCACTTGATCGTCGTTTAATTTTAATTCAGGATTATAGCGTTTCACGGCGTAGCGCCAGTGTAAATGTTGAAGTGGGTTCATGTATATAGGTACAAACAACAAAATAGCTGTAAAAGTTTGAAGATTGCCTATAATTGTGCGTGAATAGGTCCAAATTATT
>CAMBBZ010000100.1 GCA_945863965.1 Chitinophaga pinensis
TTGTTATCAAATTACAATCCCGATGTTATACATAGCGCTGAATTTTACCGTGGAGTAGCACCCGCACGATTTGGAAATCGGGCAGGCGGAGGGGTAGTAGATATTATCACTCAAGGGGGAAATGCGGAAAAATGGACGGGTAACATGAACTTGGACTTGGCCACTGCGAGTATCGCCTTTAACGGACCTATAGATAAAGCTGGGAAACTTACCGCAGCTTTTGGATATCGACGTTCGTATTTAGATCTTATTACCGGTTCTATAATTCCCCAACTAAACGAAACTTTGATTGGTAATGTGCACGATATTAATGTCAAAATCAACTATAAAAAAAGCCGAACGGAACATTGGAACTTTTGGATATACAATGGTCGAGACAAATATGGTTTGAATTTTAAAACTGCCGTAACCGATTCTCTAGGTCGTACAATCGATTTAAATATCGGATTTGGTTGGCAGTGGCAAAATACCCTGTCTGGTGTTAATTATTTCAGAGAAATCAATAAAAGACACTTTATGCATGCTTCCATCGGTATTTCTCGATATAAATATGCCCGTACTGAGAATTTCAAAATAGCCTCGCAATCGATAGGAACCGTTCAAAGTGCGGAATTGCGATACGATGAGTCCAATAGTATTACAGATTTTAACGGATCGGCTGATTTTGAATATTTGTATGGAACACGAACTAAATTGAGATACGGAACGCATTGGGTTACGCACCGAATGAAACCAGGAGAATTGGTTTATCAAGAAATAGAAAATGGCAAGGTTAAAGAAGAAAATATTTATGGAGCCGCTAATAACCAAGCGCCTTCTGAATGGTCATCTTACGGAGAACTCGATTTTCATTCAGACAATTATCTAAGCATTAATATTGGAGCTCGGGTTTGGTCTTATTTTGGACGTGACAAAACGTTTGTTAGAATTGAACCCCGACTAACGTTGAACCAACGTCTAGAAGGTAATCGGCGTTTTCAATTGGGCGTTTCGGTAAATAATCAAGGAATCCACCAATTGTCTAGCGTTACCGGTATTTTACCGCAAGATGTTTGGTTTCCAACCAGCGGAAATTTAAAGCCACAACAAACTTCACAATTTTCTGCAGCCTATATCCAACCCCTCAAAGGCGGCTTTGAGTTCTCTATAGAAGGGTATTATAAATATTTTACGGGTCTGATGTATATCCAAGAAAATAAGGATGAAAAACTGTCAAAAGATTATTGGGAACAAATGATCAATCAAGGAACCGGAAATTCTAGTGGCGTCGAATTCTTGATTGCTAAAAAATCCGGTAAATTAAATATGATTTCGTCTTATACCTATAGTACAACTACTCGATTATTCGATGATGTGAATGGCGGAGAGGTTTTCCCTTTCCGTTGGGACCGCCCGCATAAATTTGCATTTCAATTGGTTTACCAGCCCAATTCTACAATTAATTTCAACTTCAATGCGGTTGTTATGTCGGGGAATCCCGTTACTGTGCCCACAGGTAGGTATTTTACAGTGGACAACCGATTGGTTTACGACTTTACCAATGTCAATAATTATCGTTTGCCCCTATACCAGCGCATTGATGTTGGATTTACTAAAGAAATCAAACCGGATGAACACTTTGAAACTCGTGAATTCTTCGGAATTCATGTGTATAATTTAATGGGTATGAATAACCCTGTAAATGCGCAATTTCAATTTGACGATGCCGGACAGATCAAATTAATCGGGACTTCGTACTTTACTTTTGTTCCATCTGCTTTTTATCGTATTGAATTTTGAAGAAGTTAATTTTTATCAGCGCGCTTTTATGCTTGTACTCGTGTGAACAAGATCTTCCCACCGATGGTATCGATTTCTCTGAGAAAATGGTCATAAATCTATTGGCTAATAACGATGAAGTTTTAAAAATACACGTAGGTAAAACGCTATCCTTGAGTGATTCGTCGGCAGAACTCAAAATTGAAGATGCCAAGGTTACTGTAACGGATGAAAATGCCAACATTTCAGAATTGAAGTATTCCTTCTTGTTCGGAGGGAAATATGTTTCTGATTTTATACCATCACCTAATACCACGTATCGGTTGTCTGTAACACACCCTAAATACCCAATGGCAACCGCAACGTTCACCATTCCTGCTGTTTTTAAATCTTCGGGAGCCACTTGGGAGGACAATACGGGAACCGATTCTAACGGATTTGCAACAGGGACTATTTACTTTACCTTAAATGACGATGGTAAGCAAAGGAATTTTTACGAAATTGCCTTATTCCGTTTTGAGGAATTGGGTCCTGCGTGGGAAGTTATGCGCGTTATACCAGAGAACGCGGAGATTGCAGCAGATCCTATTTTCAACCCTCAAGGAGCTTTGATTTTAGAGGATGCCGGATTTAACGGTCAATCTAAAAATCTCCGTTTTTCAACACCATTTGGAAGCAATTTTGGATCTCCTTATAAGTATTTGATTGTTGTAAAAAGCTTAAGTCAAGAATATTACAAATATTTCAAGTCCCTTGAAGATTATCGCCTACAAGGGGGCTTGTTTTCAGATCCAACCGCCATTTATAACAACATAAAAGGAGGAGTCGGAATAAGCGCAGGTGCTTCGATTTCGAAGGACACCATACGATAATCATTGAGCTCTATTTATTTCCGTTTTTAAGTTTTATCACTGATTTACATGACAAAGTCTTCTTCTATTATTATAAAAAATGCGCAGCAGCATAATCTTAAAGGTATCAATGTATCCATTCCCCAAAACTCATTTACTGTCGTTACGGGCGTTTCTGGTTCCGGAAAGTCTTCGCTGATTTTTGATACACTATTTGCGGAGGGACAGAGGCGATATGTGGAGAGTTTAAGTGCCTATGCCCGACAATTCATGGGTAGAATGAAGAAACCAGCCGTCGATACTATCGATGGTTTATGTCCAGCCATTGCAATCGAACAAAAAGTAAACACCCAAAACCCGCGTAGTACAGTTGCTACTTCAACGGAAATATACGATTATCTCAAATTGTTATTTGCACGTGTCGGACATACGATTTCCCCTAAATCAGGAAATGAGGTACGCCGTGATTCGGTGCAGGATGTTTTTGATGAGAGTTTGAAATTGCCCGATACGCATATGCTTTTGATTCTTTACCCCGTTAAAAACGAAAAAGACAATCAGTTAGAGGTGCTTCTATCGAAAGGATTTAACCGTCTTTTTGTTAATAACGAAATGGTTAAAATAGAAGATGCCATGGCCAATAATCGTCAAGTGCACAACGGAGATTTGGTAATCGTAGATCGGCTAAAGTCCGATGTGCAATCCGATGATTATAAAAATCGTTTATTTGATAGTGTAGAAACCGCTTTTTGGGAAGGGGAGGGCGATTGTAGTATTTACGATTACACCGGTAAAACCATACATAGCTTCAATAACCGTTTTGAATTAGACGGGATGGAATTCGAAATCCCAACAAAAGACTTTTTAAGCTTTAATAACCCCTATGGCGCTTGTCGAAAGTGTGAGGGATTTGGATCCGTGCTTGGAATTGATGAACAATTGGTTATTCCCGATACTTCTTTGAGTGTTTATGAAGGCTGTGTTGCGCCTTGGAAAGGCGAAATTATGGGCGAGTGGAAGCGGCACTTTATTCAAAAATCAGCATCCATTGATTTTCCAATTCACAGACCTTACAATGAATTAAATCCCAAAGAAATTAAAACCCTTTGGGAAGGTCAAAAGGATATTTTAGGGCTTAGAGATTTTTTCAAGCACCTCGAAGAAAATAATTATAAAATTCAATATCGCGTATTGGCATCTCGGTATCGAGGTAAAACTACGTGTCCGGATTGCAAAGGAACGCGACTGCGTTTAGATGCTTCTTACGTGAAATTGCTGCATATTGGCAAGCCCGAACTAGCCAGTCAAACAAGTATTCAAGACGTACTATTAATGTCTGTCGATGAAGCGTATGTCTATTTTTCGCAACTTCAACTCAATGCTACGGACCAAGAAATATCAAAGCGGATATTAGAAGAGGTTACCCGTCGCTTGCATTATTTGGCCAATGTGGGATTGGGGTATTTAAACTTGAATAGGTTAAGTAATTCCTTAAGTGGTGGTGAAAGTCAACGTATAAACTTAGCTACTAACTTGGGTTCTAATCTAACTGGATCTATGTATATCCTCGACGAACCTAGTATTGGTTTGCACAGCAGAGATACCGACCGATTGATTGTGGTACTTAAAAACCTCCAGCAAGAAGGCAATACCGTAATCGTAGTGGAACATGATGAGGAAATCATGAGGCAATCTGATTATATAATCGACATAGGCCCCAAAGCGGGAAGTCTTGGCGGAAATTTAGTTTTTGCAGGGGATTTTCAATCGATGTTGCACGATGAAGGCAGTTTAACTTCCGATTTTTTGACAAATAGAGAGCGAATTGAACCTTTGCCGCAGCGTATTCTTAAGCATTTTATCTGCTTAGAAGGGGCTTCCGCTCACAATCTTAAAAACGTGGATGTTCGCATCCCATTAGAGGCGCTTACCTGCGTTACGGGTGTTTCCGGATCGGGCAAAACAAGCCTTATCAAACAAGTGCTCTTTCCAGCACTTTCAAGGCACTTCGGCCAGTTTACGGCACAATTACCCGGAGCCTACCGGAAAATTCATGGAGATCTTCATCTGCTAAAGTCAGTTGAATTTGTAGATCAGAATCCAATAGGTAAAAGCTCTCGTAGCAATCCGGTTACCTATATTAAGGCCTACGATGACATCCGAGAATTATACTCGAAAACCAATGTTTCGAAAATGATGGGATTCAAACCGTCCCATTTCTCATTCAATGTGGATGGGGGGCGTTGTGACAATTGCCAAGGCGAAGGGGAAACCGTTATCGAAATGCAATTCATGGCAGATATCAAACTGCCTTGCGAAGTATGCGGCGGAAAACGCTTTAAAAAAGAAGTGTTAGAAGCCAAACATAATGATAAAAGTATTTTTGAATTATTGGAAATGACGGTTGATGAAGCGGTTTTGTTTTTTGAGGAAGAAAAATCGATTGCCGATAAATTGAAACCACTTCAACAAGTGGGATTGGGATATGTTAAACTCGGACAAGGTAGTAATACGCTAAGCGGTGGAGAAGCCCAGCGCGTTAAATTAGCATTTTACTTGAGCAAGGCGTCGCCTTTTAAAGAAGGTGGTGTTATGTTCATTTTTGACGAACCTACTACAGGATTGCATTTTTATGACATCCGAAAGCTCTTGAATTCATTCAATGCCTTAATCCAAAAAGGAAACACGATAGTTTGTATCGAACATAACTTAGACGTGATTAAATGTGCAGATTGGATCATCGATCTTGGGCCTGAAGCGGGCGATAAAGGCGGAAATTTGGTATATGCCGGCGAACGCATCGGTATCAAAGAATGTGCAGAGAGTATTACGGGAAAGTATTTAGCCGAAAAGTTTTAAAAGCCGGGTTTTTATCACATAAAACTAACTCAAAACAAAAATGCCCCGATTTCATTTCGGGGCAATTTGTTTTGAGTCCTGGGCAGGATTGATTACTCCCCAAGAATTAATTTCTGTAAAGGCGCATTCGGGCGGTTGGCAATTCGAATCAGATAGATTCCTTTAGATAAGTTTTGATTTTGAAGCCCACGTAATGTAAACGTTCCAATTTGCTTGCCATCTATACTCCAAATTGCAATCTTGTCTGTTGACTGACATCCGTTACACAGCAAATCTGATAAACTATGTAATGGGTTAGGGAAAAACTCAGCCACTTTTATAACTGCGGTTAAATCGGTGCTTAGATTACGAATTTGCACGGGCTTGTTGAAATCAAAACGACAGTTATTATCGCCGAATACATCAATATTCCGTTTGGATCGCATTTGGTGAATTATGGTAACGTCTGCATTTCCGATACTGGAATAGTCTACCGTAATAGTGGCCTTGTTTCCCGAAGAAAGCAACTTGCCGCTAGCACTATCGAGCCATGTATGTACATAATCCGTGGTGTCTTGATATAATGCAGCGAATTCATAGTTCAAATCAGACAACCAACGGGAGTCAAAATTCGCATTTACATTATAATCCACATAAATGTTTAAGGTATCCTCTAAACTCACACATCCATTGGGTGTGGTACTTGTCATACGCCAAACATAATTTCCCACTTGTTTATTGATTGAATTAAAGGAATCCAAAGCGGTTTTGGTTGTTCCGTTTAGGAGGTGGTATTTATTTGCTTTTTTATAATTGGTAATAATCAAGGGAACTTCTGTAGCACCGAA
>CAMBBZ010000101.1 GCA_945863965.1 Chitinophaga pinensis
GCCATTCAGATTCCAGCTTTTCAGACACAAGAGGAAAAGGCGGAAAAAATAGCGGAAGCCCTGTTGGTTTTTCAGCAAAAAAACCAAAACTTTGATTCGATGCAAATCCACAAAAATGCGATGGAATTATACGCCGCCAATCGGGTGAGTCGCCATTTGTTGTTGGGCTATCAAAATCAATAATGTGTGGAATAGCGGGCATATCGACGTTGTTTGAAAAGGATGTAAACTTCTGGAAGAAGTGGATTTATCTATTTTCAGAAGACATACAGCACCGAGGAAAAGACGATGCGGGCATCTTGCTTATGCTGCGTCATGCCGACCCCTTACCCGTTTTGTGGGGGAAAGACCAATATCAAGATTCACTTCAATATATTCCCACCAACGCCCTACTAAGCAGTTTGAGTGATGCCGTTAATGGCATGTTGTTGCACCAACGCTTATCGGTAATTGCACCGGGCGACCGCTCTCACCAACCCATGTGCGACGCCAGCGGCCGGTATTGGATTACCTACAACGGGGAAATTTTTAACTATATCGAACTGCGCCAGCATTTCCGTTTGAATACCGTAACCGATTCCGATACTGAGGTTTTGTTAGAGTTATGGGCAAAAATGGAAGATAAATGTTTGCCACTTCTCGATGGCTTTTTTGCTTTCTGCATCTACGATGCCCATGAAAATACGTATACCATTGCCCGCGATCGAACAGGAGTAAAGCCCTTGTTTTATGCTAAGAGGGAAGACGCCTTTGCCTTTTCGAGCGAAGAAAAAAGTTTACGCCGTTTTTTGGATGTGAAAACCGCGCGCAACGAAGCCCTGTTTTTACACGTAACGCAGGGAATGACCGATGCCGTACAATGGTTTAAAGGGGTAGAAACCTTAAAGCCTGGACATTGGTTGCGTTGGACGCCTAATTTGCGGAGTATCATTCACCGCAGGTGGTTTTATCCATCGAGTTTACTCAATATTCAGGAAAACAGACCGCTGGAAGACCTGCTTTTGGAAAGCATGAAAAAACGGCTGCGTTCCGATGTGCCTATGGGTTTTGCCCTCAGTGGAGGATTAGACAGTGCGGTTATCGTGGGATTGGCCAGGCATTTATTAGGCGATTCGGAATCCTTGCACTTGTTTTCGGTATGCTCGCAAAACGAGCCTGAAGACGAACGTAAATGGCAAGAATTGGTTCACCAACAAAATGGGGGATCGGTACAATATATCGACACAGAAAGTTTTAAAACCTCGCATATCGAAGATGTGGTTATTCAAAGCAATCGACCGCCTGTTGCTTGGAACAATATAGCCCACTTTCAAATGTGCAAGCGCGTGCGCGATTCGGGAATAACCGTTTTGTTCAATGGGCAAGGAGCCGATGAACTTTATGGCGGCTATCCCGATCATTTTGTAGAAGCGTGGAATTCAGAAAAGAATGAAATACTGCCTTTTGCGGAGCAATGGCCTATTTCCTTTGATCGGGTAAAACGGGTCGCATGGAAGCGCAAATGGCGGCAACAACTATCTCAAGATTGGAAGCATCGGTTGGATGGCTTTTTTTGGGGACATGTTTTTGGCAAAGACATTATAAGATCTAACGAAATAGAACTGCACCCAAAAGTTGAAAATGTAAAAGAGCTCATGATGGGTGAGTATTACGGCAGCAATGTCAATGCTAAATTCTATGGTCGCCTGTATCAAATGTTGCAATGGGAAGACCGAAATGGAATGGCATTTCAATTGGAAAGTAGAAATCCGTTTGCCGACGACTTGCATTTACCTGCGCACGTACTTGGTAAAAAGATGTTACACGAACTTATGCGCGGTGGAAAATCAAAAGGATTGTTACGCGAAGCAGCAAAATCATACATTCCACCAGCGATATACCAGAGGCAAGATAAAAAAGGATTTAGTGTTCCTGAGCGTAAGTTAACCCAAAAATTTGGGTCAGAATGGGAACCTTGGATCATGAGTAACTCACTAGATGGAATCGTTAACCGCGATTACCGCGAAAAGTTAAGGCATAAATTTTCGCAGTTATCGCCAAAAGATCTAACCCTGTATTTTAGAATCGCTTCCTTGGGTCTATTTCTAGATCGACTAGAAGATTAAACGCATGCCTAAAGACCGCCCCCTTGAGTCCTATTTTTGGCAATTACTAAAGGCCGGACTTGCCTTAGCGGCGGTGGTTATATATTCGCGTTATTTGGGTGCCGCAGGCAGGGGAAGCCTTAGCATTTATTTGCTCTATGTACAAATGCTGCTTATGGTCAATGAATTATTTGTGGGCTCTGCGCTGGCGAACTGGATTGCAATGTATGGTCTAAGGCGCTTTTTGCCCCGAATTTTGTGCGTTTCGCTTTCGATGCTCTCGCTAGCAGCGTTATTGGCTTGGTTAGGGGGAATTACCGATAATGCCCCTGTTGATTTGGGAAACACCGCACATTTGAACCCGCCTTATATTTTGTTATTCTTACTTTTAGGGTGGTCGGCTATTTTAATTTTTCAAAATGTGGCCATGAACTTTTTCCAAAGTAGGGGCGAAATTCTCGAAAAAAATAGGTGGTTGGTCGGATTTGAATTGCTCAAAGTCGGGGGACTAATAACGCTGATTTTTGGACTTTCGGTGCAGGTGGTGCCGCTGTATTATGTAGTTTTAAGCTTGGTATTTTCAGGGTTCATTTGGAGTATCTTATGTCTGTCGCGGTTGGCAAGTTTGAACGCGTTTACCCCCCATAATAAAAAAGCTGATTTGCCGAGTATTCGACATACGTGGAATGAAGGTATTTGGGCACAAACCGGTCAAATAGTATTATTTCTGGTTTACCGAACCCCCTTATTGTTAACGTCCTATTTGATGGGAGATGCGGCGGCCGGCATTTTTGCTAATACGCTGTTGGTTATCGACACGATCTGGATCTTTGCCAATACCTTAGGCGCTATCGTACACGGCAGGGCTTTGGGTATTTTTAACGAATTAAAACGAGAAAAGTTGGGCTTGCGATTCGCGACTTTCAGTTTCTGGGGAACTTTTTTATTGAGTATGGGAGCGGTGGCTATTCCCATGGATTGGTTTGCACGTGTTTTTGGGGCTGAATTCGATTCGATGTCGGGCCTTTTACTCCAATCTCTTCCCGGTATTTGGGCTCTTGGTTTTTTTGCTCCCTTGGGGAATTTATTTCACGCGCAGAATCAGTTTAAACAGTTGTTGCTCCATCATACCTTAGGCCTTGTCGTTATGGCGGTATCGGTGCTGATAGCGCATGTTATTTTTGCCAGTATTACGGTAACACATTTGATTTGGTCGTGGAATTTTGCCTTAAGTACCATATTGGGACTGCATATTTTTCGTCGAAAATTTACGCACCCGCAAAAAGGCTTTTTCAAAGTTAACACATTGTTAACATATAGGTTGGTTCGCAAATTTATGCGATTCTAAAGTAACAGGTGCACAACTTTTTGAACGCTTGTACAAAATAGTTTTTTTATACAATAAGCAATCCGCTAATTTTGTCTCTTTAATCTAATAAGAGATACATTTATATGTCAACTCAATTAAACGGCGGATCTCCTCGATACAATCCGCTAGAAAGTATGAATCGCCGCTTCGATGCGGCTGTGGAAGTTTTAGGATTGGACAAACAATTTGCCAATGTCTTGCGCGTTCCTGCCAAGGTTGTTATGGCGAATATACCGGTTACTATGGACGATGGTACCATTCAAGTTTTTGAAGCCTATCGTGTAATTCATAGCGATCATTTAGGCCCATCTAAAGGCGGAATCCGTTATAGTATGGATGTAAACCTCGACGAAGTAAAAGCATTAGCGGCATGGATGACATGGAAATGTGCCATCGTTAATATTCCTTATGGAGGCGCCAAAGGTGGTGTTAAATGCAATCCCCGTTCTATGAGTAAGGGAGAATTAGAGCGTTTAACCCGCGCGTATACGGTTTCAATGAAGGAAGTTTTTGGCCCAGAATCCGATATCCCCGCACCCGATATGGGCACAGGTCCGCAGGAAATGGCTTGGATCGTAGATGAATACAGTAAAATAAAAGGTCAAAATTCTTGGGCGGTTGTAACAGGTAAGCCTATTGTTTTAGGTGGTTCCTTAGGTCGTGTAGAAGCAACCGGCCGTGGTGTTATGGTGAGTACCCGAAGCGCTTTAGCTAAAATGGGCATCAAGCCAACAGATGCGACCTGTGTTATACAAGGATTTGGCAACGTGGGAAGCAAATCGGCTAAGTTAATCGGCCAAATGGGAGTTAAAATTGTGGCTATCAGCGATGTTTCCGGTGGATATTATAATCCCGAAGGTATCGATGTGGAAGCCGCTATTAATTTTGTTGCTAAAAGCGAAAGCAATACGCTAGAAGGATTGCCGAATGTTCAAAAAGTAACGAATGCCGAATTACTAGAATTGGAATGCACAGTTCTGGTGCCTGCGGCTATGGAAGATCAAATTACTCCAGAAAACGCGCACAATATAAAAGCCAAGCTAATTGTTGAAGGGGCCAACGGACCTACAACCGCAGAAGCTGATTCTATTCTCGACGAAAAAGGAATACTCGTAGTGCCCGATATTTTGGCAAACGCCGGTGGGGTTACCGTTTCTTATTTCGAATGGGTTCAAAACCGATTGGGCTATTATTGGACAGAAGAACGGGTCAACCGCAGAGCCGATCGCGCCATGAAATTGGCCTTCGATAATATATATTCGGCTACCGAAAAATACAAAATCAGTATGCGTTTAGCCGCATACGTAGTGGCCTTGGATAAAGTGTCTACGACCATGAAACTACGTGGTTCGTTCTAATTTAATCCTGAAAATGACTATACATCGGGAAGGATTACGTATTATATTTTTCACCCTCTTGATTCTAGTAGGCTTGAACGGCCTGCTTGAATACGCCGCTCCTGGAACTTGGTATACGACCACTATTGAGATAATGTCTTTGGTGTTTTTTATACTAATTGTTCAGTTTTTCCGGAATCCAAGTAGAACAACCCCACAAGATGAAAACGCCATTATTGCGCCCGCCGACGGTAAGGTGGTCGTAATAGAGGAAGTGGAAGAGACGGAATACATAAAAGGTAAATGCCGACAAATCAGCATTTTTATGTCGCCCCTTAACGTTCACGTCAATCGATTTCCTGTTTCTGGGGAAGTTCTTTACGAAAAGTACCACCCCGGTAAATATTTGGTTGCATGGCATCCCAAAAGCTCTACCGAGAACGAACGCACCACTACCGTGGTAGCCCATGAAAAAGGTACGGTTTTGTTTCGACAGATTGCCGGAGCTGTAGCCAAACGAATTGTTAATTATGCCAAAGTGGGTCAGAAGGCTAAAGCCGGCGCAGAATTTGGTTTTATCAAGTTTGGGTCAAGAATTGACATTTATCTGCCCCTTACGGCGCAGGTTAATGTAAAATTGAATCAAAAAACCGTCGGAGGTGAAACGATCATCGCCCAATGGACATAAACTTTAACTAAAAAATAGATATATTTGTTATTATGAAAAAACTAATCATGTTTGTTGCAGTAGCCTTCGCCGTAGTAGGTGCTGCCTTCTCTCAAGCAGAAGCTCCTGCAAAAGCCAATCAAGATGTAGTCGTTGCGCAAGCAGAAGCGCCCGTTTCAGTGGCTAAAAAGGAATGTGCTAAGTCAGAAGATGGTAAAAAAGCATGTTGCAAAAAGGAAATGAGCACTGCAAGTGCTTCTTGCGATAAAACCGCTAAGAAAGAATGTGCAGGCGAAATGAGCGCTACAAAAGCGTCTTGCGACAAAACAGCTAAAAAAGAGTGCACTGGCGAAAAGAAAGCGTGTTGTAAAAAAGAAACTGCTGAAGCCTCTGAAAAGAAGCAGTGCAGTGGCGAGAAAAAAGCGTGCTGCAAGGCAAAAGAAGAAGCAAAATCTTAATTAGTTGTTAATTGTTAATTGTCAATTATTAGTTGTCAATTGTTAACTTTCGATTATGGATTGGGCCGATAACAACTTAGCCGAGTAACATTACACATTTATAGTACTTTAAAAAAGAGGCCAATGGCCTCTTTTTTGTTAATTCATAAACAACCATTGACAACTAATCATTCATAACTCACCATTCATAATTCACCATTCATAATTCACCATTCATAATTCACAATTGGAACTTCTATCTTTGCACCGTGGCAATAGACAAAGGATTTCGGCGCATAGTGTTAACCATGATGACCCTTGTGAGTATATCGGTTATAACGGTAGGGGCGTATCTGTATTTTAATTTTAAATCGCGGAGCAGTTTACCGGTT
>CAMBBZ010000102.1 GCA_945863965.1 Chitinophaga pinensis
AGTGAACTCCGGGCCACTTCAGGAAGCTTTTTGTCGCGCCGCAATTTAAGCATCATCGACTACCGATATCAGCGGCGGGGCGATGATTTCATTTTCACCCCACCCCTTTACGCGTTTCAAACCCTCGATACCACCTTCATAACCTTCAAACGCTATTACGAAGTGCATTACCGACACCAATTTAACGGCGCCGTATTGAACAAAGTGCCCTTAATGAAGCATCTGCATCTGTACGAGTCGGTTGGCGCCAACTTACTTTATGCCCCGGAACGCAATAATTTATTCTTTTACGAAGTGTACGTAGGCGTAGATAAGCTCGTTAAAATATGGCGGGAACGCTTTAAAGTCGGACTCTATTACTGCGTGGGATATGCCAATAATTTCAATCAACCCCGTAGCTTTTTCAAGATAAATTTCGAATTCTACAACCGTTCTGCCAATAAATGGTAAGTGCGTTTGCTAGACTACAAACGCTCGATAAATAGTAAACTACTACAAACGCAGGGCTCATAAATGGCAAAAGCCTCTCTATTCTGAGGCCCCTGCAAAAATTAATAATAACGGCAAATTGCGCTGCTCACAAATTATTAGGGCCGTCAAAGCTTAAAACCGTACTTTTTTGTGTCTTTTGCGTTCTGGTAAGAAGTCCTTTACAAATCCACCGCTATATTTTGCGTTATTTGCAAATAATCAAGCCATGAATATTCATAAAAATCACAAATTTTATTTCGGGGGAATCTTACTCACCGCGTTGCTTTCCTTTAGCGCATGCGAAGAAATAGGAATTTCAAACGATCCAATACTAGATCGCGGAATGTATACAGGAAACGTTACCTATCGAAAGTACACCTATTTGAAAGATTCTAGCGAGCCTACCTTGATTACAAGTATGTCCAAACTTGATGTGCCCCTCAAAGAAAACAAGAAAGGTTTATTTATAGAACATAACTCGGAGAAACACCATTTCGATATCGACAACAACATCCAAATCACAACCAACAACGGATATATCAAATACAAGCGCACCAATAACAGTATTGAGGTAAACAACCGCTCAGAAACGGCTTATTCCGATTCAACCATAGTGATTCTAGGAAACGGCACCCTCGAAAAACAATAGCAGCCCATTCACTCCACTTTTGTAGAGCCTGCGTCATTACAAAACCATATTTTCAAGCCCTTCATTCTCTGATATTTGCGTTTTTCGCAAATATTGACGTAATTGATTTCGCTTATGGTAAAACGATTACTTTTCTTAGCTTTATTGGCGTTTTCAGGCAATGTACAATCACAATTTGTTGCTGCTGGCCATAGCATTATCAATGATGTAGTCCAACCGCTAGAACCTTTTGCCGTTTCAAAACGCAACAGCACCAATCCCACTCCATGCGGAGGAGATACCAGTACGTTCCCCAGTTACGGAAGTACCGCCTATAGTACGGTAACCGTTCGCAGGGGCAGTGCCTTAGGTCAGTTTTTCGATGCGCCTCAAAACATGACCATTTCCGGTTTCCGATTTTTTGCCTTAGCCGTTACGCCTACTCCCGCGCGAGATGTAAAAATTCGATTGGTATGCAAGTTATACAAGGCCGGTCTCGATTCGCTTCCCAGTGGAGCGCCCATCGCCGCCGACACCCTAACGGTCGATACCGTTCAAGGGGCCAATATTCCCTTAAGTCGCATTACCCGAAATGCCTATTTCGGCAAAGACATTCCCATTAATTTCGCCTATATCATAACCGTGGAATGCGACAGTAACGACGTATCGGCAGGCGTGGTTAGTAATTCTTGGGCCAACGGCGATGGAAGACGCCGCAATTTGTGCGTAGGTTCCGTTAGCGGTGTATGGTATCGGTGTTTAAACCTGAATATCGCCGGTACCATTTTCAACAGCCACATGCAGTTTTATCCGTTCGTGAAATACAAATTGGGCACCGACTTCACCGTCAAACAAAATTGTTATCCCAACCTCGACACGCTAAATTTCCCCAATCAAAGCCGAAAAAACATCATTTCGAGTATCTATTATAATCGGTACGTGTATTCCAACATAGAACGCTTTTGCCATCGTTGGAATTACGATTACCGACTTTATACCAATTCGATTGACGGCGCTTACAAACCCCAAGCCAAAAGTAATTTACGCATCGAGCTCATTTCCACCGTGTACGCCTATTCGGGAAGCAATTGCACCGATACGTCCGTAAAAACGGCTTATTTTAATCCAACCCGACCTAGTTTAGTGCAAGAGGCCAAAGCCTGCAAAGGCAACGACGCCAAAATATCCGTACTCGCCGACCTCAATGCCGAGGTCCTATGGTTTCACCACCCCAACGATACAGGGGCTTTTCTCAAAGGCCGTACCTTGGAGATCAAAAATGCCCAAACCAACGATACCTTTTACGTAAAAGCGGTTAATTTCAGCTGTCAGTCCATATTCTTGCCGGTCTATTTTGCCGTTCACGATTACCCAAGTACCCTCACGGTAAAAAACGATTCCATTTGCGCAGGAGCCACCGCCAACTTAGTGGCTTCAACCGATAAAGGCGAAATTTCATGGTATGCTTCTTCCTCTCTGGGGAAGCCTTTTCACACCGGTAACACCTTCCAAACGGATAAACTTACGCGAGACACTTTGTTTTATTTGATTGCCCAAAATCAGGGCTGCGAATACAACGGTGGGGTTCAAAAAATACAGGCTTTTGTAGGTTCCGACTTCGCCCCTGCCCTGCCAACCGCCCCTTCAGATACCTTTATTTGCTTACAAACTCAAAAGTCCATAACACTCAATGCCCTTACAAATGGCCAAGGCGACACCCTCCGCTGGTTCAGTCAATCTATTGGAGGAACGCCCATCGCATTAGGTCAAAACTATATTTTGAATGCCACAAAACGTGGAGCTATGAGCGTATATGTTGAATCTTGGAATGGTATCTGTGGAAGCGGCCGAACACCGGTAACCGTTTATTTCAAAGATTTCCCACAAATATTTGGAGCTACGGGAGCTACCGCCTGCGAAAAAGATACCGCGACGTTATCCGGCAGTACCACTTGGGGTGAATTGCATTGGTATACCAACAAAAACAGTAAAGACCCCTTTAATACGGGAAAATCCACCAAAGTTTCTGGCTTTGTAGGCACTAAATTTGTATACCTAAAGTCAGCTGAAGACGCCTGTTATAGTCCCAACTTTGATAGTGTGGCGGTAACGTTCAATGAAATTCCCAAAACAACCTTGGTAGAAGCCCCATCGGTATGTGCCCGCGCCAATGGTTACATGCGTGCCGTGGTATCGCTTGGTTCGGTTAACTGGTATATCGATTCCATATCCAACGAAGTGCTGCACCAAGGGAGCAACTACGACTTGGGCATGACACTGAGCAACCGAGTGCGGTGGTACGAAACCGAAAATAAGGGCTGTAAAAGCGAACGAAAATTACTCACCTTGGTGGTGAAGCCGCGTCCTGTAGCCGGATTTACCTATAATATTGGATGGCAACACCGCGTTTCCTGTATTCCAATAACCTCAACCGGACTTACTTTGGAGTGGTTTTGGGGCGATGGCAAGAGTAAAAAGGGACTGCCTGGCCTACACCAATACGAAAAAGCTGGGGAATACACCATACGATTGGTGGCCACCAGCAACAGTAATGGCTGTAAAGACACGGTAGATATTCCGGTAAACGTGAATCACGTGGGCGTCCAAAACTTCGAAAATAGTCCTTCGGTAGCGGTATATCCCAATCCTATAGAGGCGGGCAATGTCTTGCATATTAAAGGAATAAACCAGGGCGCTTTCGCTCTTTACGATGCTATCGGAAAGTGTATTTATCAGTGCCGTTTCAACGAAGACCGTCCAATTACACTTCCCGAAGGGCTGCCTAGTGGTTGGTTTGCGATTCAGATAATAGATTCCGACAAAATCTATGCGGCTAAAATATTGGTTACGCCTTAGAAAAGGTCTCTTGGATTAATCGTCAAAAATTCCTGCCACGTTAGGCTATCGCTGCCTAATTGGTATATTTTATGGGGTTTGAACTTGGATTGAAATTTATTCAATCCCGTAATTTTATCTTGACTGATTTTGACCTCTAGGGCTATATATTTATCGCCTTTTTGAATAATAAAGTCAACTTCCGCATGAGATTCGTTCCAGTAAAAGAGCTGAAGATCCATCCCTTGATGGGCTAATAAATGAGTCCCAATCGCCGATTCTACCATCCGACCCCATTGCTTTTTTTGCGACATAGACTCTTCAAATCCTTCAGGAATTAATGCACTAAACAAGGCGTTATTCATGGTTTGCCATTTCGGACTACTGCTGCGTTTTCGCGCTTGATCCATAGCGAATTTTTGCAATCCGGTGAGTAAACCGGCATGTTGTAATAATTCTAAATAATGGGCTATCGTGGTGGTGTTTTTGGCATCTTGCAGTTGTCCCATTATCTTGGTAAAAGACAATATTTGACCCGAATACAAGGTACCCAATTCAAATAACCGACGCAACAACGCCGGTTTTTCAATGGTATGCATCAACAACACGTCTTTAGTAATTACCGTTTCAATGAGGGATTGTCGGATATAGGATTTCCAACGTGTTTCGTCGGTACGCATAGGCATTGCCCCCGGATAGGCTCCAAAAAATACATATTCTTCTGGGCTAAGGCCGAAAGCCGCTTGTAATTCTTCAAACCGCCAATGGGAAATATTCCATTGTTCAAATCTTCCAGCAAGCGATTCCGAAAGTCCTTTTTGTAATAACCAATGCGATGAACCCAATATAATCCATCGGATATTCGCATCTTGGGCAAAGCGTTGTTGGTCGTATAGTTTTTTTACGGTTTCACTCCAATTGGGGATTTTTTGAATTTCATCAAGAGCGAGAATAACGGGTACTTCACTTGTTTTTTGCAACAAAACCGCGCGGTTATATTGGGTTTCTATCCACGAGGTATCGTCTTGTATCCCGTCGGCGATGGCATAGATTCCATTCCAAATGGGCTCTTGAAAAAGTTGTTGCACCAAGGTAGTTTTACCCACTTGACGTGGACCAGAAATTACCTGTATCAACGTTGTTTCTTCTTTCAATCGGCGATATAAGTCGTAATAAACAAGTCTTTTGTACTCCATAATTCAAATTTAGTCAATATTTTACGAAATTACTCAATGTATTGAGTAAAATTACTCAGTGTGTTGAGTAATTTCATTTCAGCATAATATCCTACATCATTTACCTATCCCATATACTAAGTTGAACATCCCTATTTCCATTAAAAAAATATTTGATATGAGCTAGTAAGTCCATAAGTTTGAAATACGGTATGGAATCGGCATTTTTAATATTTATCTTTTTATTAATATTATTAATCATAGTCGCCGTATACATCCTGCGGCAAAATGCTCATCAACGGTCATTAATCAAGTCGGTGACAGGTTTACATCGGGGTACACCCTCTGAGCGCGAATTAGTCTTAGAATTACTAGAGGAATCTTATCATCCTCAGGCCATTTTTCATGATTTATATATCCAGAAAAAAAACGGCAACTATTTTCAAATTGATCTGATACTCGCTACACCACAAGGTTTAATTATATTCGAAGTGAAAGATTATTCAGGTTGGTTATTTGCCAATGGTCGGTCAACCTATTGGACACAAATAATGGCTTACGGGACAGAAAAATATCGTTTTTATAATCCTATCGTTCAAAATCTCAGGCATATTGAGGAACTTCGGAAAATCTCACCGCAATTTTCAAAAATACCGATATTTTCCGTTGTGGTTTTTTACGGAGACAACGAGTTTAAAGCAATTGAAAACATACCCGATAACGTTTTTCTTATTGAACCGAGTCAATTGCCTCAAACAATTGAAAACATAACCACTACCAATCCAAAAGCGATGTACACGAATAAACAAGAAATTGCTTCGGTTTTAAAATTAGCCCACTCAAATGGAGACGACCCATTCATTGTAAATGCACACATTGAGTTCGTAAATTCCTACAAGGAGAAAAATGGGATACCCCATTAAAATCTTTACACCTCTTTTACATTGCAGGTGTACAATACTGCCACCACTTTGGTAGCTTTGACTCTTATGAAAAAAGGCGTTCTTTTAATCCTATCGACATTATCCTTGATTGTATTTACCAATTCTTGCGAAGATACGGAGCCGCCTCAACTACCGCCAAAACCCGAAGATACCCTTGTTCTAGAACTCGGGACACCCGTTGAAACCAAACCTTCCGTTACGAATTATAAAGCTGCCTTTACCGGACAAAC
>CAMBBZ010000103.1 GCA_945863965.1 Chitinophaga pinensis
GTCGTAAGAAGCGCAGAAAAATATTTCACGTTTTTAGTTTTACTTGTAACTTCGTAAAAATAATCCTAAGAAATATGATACGCAAATTCATTTTCGCAAGCCTCCTCGGAATGGCTTCAATGACGGTTCAACCTTTGTGGTCTCAAGACTGCACGCCTGTGGCTATTTCTACGCCTGGAATTTTGCCGGCGTCGCTTCCAGACGCTCAAAAAAATCAAGCGTACAACGAAACCATATCTGTTTTGTTGTTTTCTGATACCATGGTTAATGCCGGCGGTCAAAATGTTAAAGCCGTCATAGACTCTATGGTTTTATTAGACGTGTTTGGACTTCCCAAGGGAATAAATTACCGCTGCAGAAACGGAAATAAACGGTTTTTACCTAAAGTACCGAGCTGTATTGCCCTTTACGGAACGCCAACCGAAGATGGTACGTACCCGCTTGAAATTCCGGTTATGTCTTATGCAAAAGTTTTTGGCTTCGTTCCCATTGAACAAGGCGATACCATACGTAATTATGTAATCAACGTATACGGTGGCGGCGCATCGCTCGAAAAAATTAATTTAAGCCAACTAAATGTATTTCCGAATCCGGCATCGGACCGTATTTCGGTTATTTCGGGGGAAATTCCCCGCATGCTCGCCTCGAACGGGGTAGAATGTGTGGTTGAATGGCGTCAAAATGGCTCTTTACAAATTGCTGAAGTATCGAACTTGGCTTCAGGTGTATATTTGATTTACGTAAATGGCCGTAGCGCTCGTTTTGTAAAACCTTAATGGCGGCCGATTTTTTAGCTAAAATACCCAAGCTTAAGGCAGAATTGCCGGCTATGTTGGTATTATTTGTAATATATTTAATTGGCTTTGCCTTTCATTTTGATTTTTTTAGTTGGTCGGGTGGACTCATATGGTCGGCGTTTGTGTTGCCGCTATTGATGTGGATATACCAACGCAGAAAAGGCGATTATTTTGTGCGGGTCGATGCCGAAGGAATTGCGTGGAGGGAACATTTTTTTTCCAGTTATATATTCATACCGTGGAAATATGTGCAGCGCATCGATTATTTGGTATTTGAGATCAATTTTATGCTCAAAGAAACAGCTCAGGTAGTGTGTTTAGCAACCAGTGGTTTAACCGAGGATGAAACGGAATTATTAAAACAAAGTATCTCAGACTTCATTCAAGAACGTTTGGAAGAACAAGAACATGACATTTAAACCCAATTTTGATTTTTTAGAGGAGTTGCAATGGCGCGGGTTATTGCACGATAGCATACCGGGTACCGGCGATTTATTGAACAAAGAACAGGTTTCAGCGTATATAGGTTTTGACCCAACCGCTGATTCTCTCCATATTGGCAATATGGTGCCTATCATGTTGTTAACGCTATTTCAAAAGGCCGGACACAAGCCGGTGGTTTTGGTGGGCGGAGCAACAGGCCGGGTAGGCGATCCGAGTGGGAAAAGTGCGGAGAGGCAGTTACTCGACACAGAGGCGATACAGCACAATTTAGATGGACAGAAGGCGCAATTGATGCGGTTTTTGGACTTTGAAAACGGAGAAAACAAGGCCGTGGTGGTGAATAACTACGATTGGTTTAAGGAATGGTCGTTTTTAGATTTTATTCGAGAGGTAGGTAAGCATATTACCGTGAGTTATATGCTCAGTAAAGACAGCGTTAAGAACCGTTTAGAATCGGGTGGCCTATCGTTTACGGAATTCACCTATCAGTTGGTTCAAGGATACGATTTTTTGCATTTGTACCGAGAAATGGGAGTGAAATTGCAAATGGGCGGTAGCGACCAATGGGGCAATATCACAACAGGAACGGAATTGATTCGTAAAACCATCCAAGGGGACGCGTTTGCCTTAACAGCGCCTTTGGTAACCAAATCGGATGGAACGAAGTTTGGCAAGAGCGAAGGGGGAAATGTATGGTTGGATGCGGCAAAAACGCCTGTTTTTGCGTTCTATCAATTTTGGTTGAATATTGGCGATGCCGATGCCCTTAAATTTATTAAGATTTACTCGCTAAAAACACGGTCGGAAATTGAACAACTAATTTCAGCCCATGAGGGACAAGAATATGCGCGAAATTTACAAAAGGCATTGGCCGAGGAAATGACGATTCGCGTGCACGGAGAACCGGCCTTGATACAAGCTCAAAAGGCGACTCAGGTATTTTTTGGCAATGGTACGGAAGAAGATTTACGCGCGTTGAACGAGGATACGTTGGCGGCTTCTCTGGAGGGCATGGATCGTTTTGTAATAGCCAAAGAAACCGTAAATGCGGGTTTGGCCTTGATTGATTTGTTAGCTACCGAAACGACGGTTTTTCCATCCAAGGGCGAAGCCCGTAAGATGGTTCAGGCCAATGGTTTTTCCATGAATAAAATAAAAGTGAACGATCCTGCGTATCAGGTTTCTAATCTTGATGTATTACACAATCGGTTTATTATTGCCCAAAAAGGCAAAAAGAACTATTTTGTGATAGAGTTAAATTAATACGCGTCTTTTTTATAAGCTCAAAGAAGGTCGTATCTTTGAGGGTATGAAGGGAATCATATTAGCAGGGGGTTCGGGTACACGCTTGTATCCACTCACCATGGCCGTTAGTAAGCAGCTCATGCCGGTTTACGACAAGCCGATGATTTACTATCCTTTATCAGTCTTAATGATGGCCGGGATTCGAGAAATCCTGATCATTTCTACTCCACACGATATGCCACATTTTCAACGTTTACTCGGCGATGGCAGCCGCATTGGCTGTCGGTTCGAATACACGGTGCAGCCCTCACCAGACGGTTTGGCGCAGGCTTTTGTTTTGGGGGAATCTTTCATTGGCAACGACGATGTTGCGCTTATTTTAGGGGATAATATTTTTTACGGAAGTCATTTGAACGAAACACTCAAAAGTTGTCGCAATCCGAAGGGAGGCATTGTTTTTGCCTATCACGTATCGGATCCAGAACGCTATGGGGTAGTGGAGTTTGACGCAGAATTACGGGCCTTGAGCATTGAAGAAAAGCCCGTTCAGCCTAAGTCTAGTTTTGCGGTACCGGGATTGTATTTTTACGACAATTCGGTAATTGAAGTGGCTAAAAATCTAAAGCCATCGGCGCGCGGTGAATATGAAATCACAGACGTAAACAAACATTATTTAGAGCAGGGGGCGTTATCGGTTCGTATTTTAAGTCGGGGAACGGCTTGGTTAGATACGGGAACGTTCAGTTCGTTAATGCAAGCGGGTCAGTTTGTGGAAGTGATAGAGGAACGACAAGGTTTAAAGGTGGGCTGTATCGAAGAAATTGCTTGGCGACAAGGTTTTATAGATGCGGAAACCTTGGTTCAAATTGCACAACCCTTGAAGAAGAGCGGCTATGGCGATTACCTTGAAAAAATCATTCACATTAAAACGTATTCGTAATTAAAACCTATGAGTGCGTCACGTTGGACCCAAGTTAAAGCGAGAATCAGTGAATTGGTTACGCAATACCGACAATTACAGTCGGATAATGCCGCTTTAGGGGACGAGGTAAACACCTTACAGTCGGATAACGCCGCTTTAGTGGAGGAGGTGAGCACCTTACAGTCGGATAATGCCGCTTTAGGGGAGGAGGTGAACACCTTGCAGTCGCATGTGGCGGCTTTAATGATAAAAATCGAGAACCAAAAGTCACAGACGGTCAACACGCAGGAATGGGCGTTGATGCAAACACAAATGGCGCGCAAGGATATGATGTTACAATCATTAGAGCTGGAAAAGGAACGAGCACTGGGCCAGATACACGAGTTGGAAGAGTCGTTGTTATTAAAGGACAGTACGCTACAAGTGCAAAAAAATACCATTAATGAATTAATAGAACAGAATAAATTGATTAAACTTGCAAAAGAAATGTCGACTGAAAAGGGCGATACACACGAACTAAAAATTAAAATAAACGAGTTAATACGAGACATAGACCGGTGCATTGATTTGCTAAACGATTGATAAAATGGAACCCAACGAAACTGTACTTTTAACCGTGAACATCGATGCTCGACAAATGCGCCTACGGGTGGCCCAGCAAGATGAAGCACAGGTTTTATCGGCAGTTGAACTGTTAAATAAACGAATTGCCGGATTTAGGCGCTTTGGCTCTAGTGATCCTATGGATCGATTGTCATGGGCGGCCTTGGATTTGGCAGGGGAGGTAGTTAGAAGCGAAAGCGCAGATACCGCGATTCCCAACGATAAGGAATTAACGGATATCGAACAGTTGTTGGATTCATTATAATAATCAGTAGTGTAAGTTAGTGCTCCATAATGTATAAAAATGGAGTAACATGAACGAAATCTTATTTATCCTAATCGGACTGATTGGTGGTGTGGGCGCTGGCTATATGCTATTTGTTGCGGCTCGCAAGAAACAATTGGAAAACGACAAAAATCGCATTTTGGAAGAAGCCAAAATGCAGGGTGAAAACCTCAAGAAAGACCGTATTCTCGAAGCAAAAGAGAAATACATGCAGCTTCGTTCGGAGTATGAAAAGGAAACCAACAAACGCTCACAGGAGCTTTCCCTTTCAGAAAACCGAATGAAACAAAAAGAACAATCTTTAGACGATAAAATTCGCAATCTCAAAACTCGCGAAGACGAAACGTTGCAAAAAGGGCAGCGTTTAGACTCACAAATTGAAACCTACAAAAAACGCGAAGTAGAGTTGTCGCAAATGCGCGAACAGCAACTAAAGCAATTAGAAACAATTGCAGGTTTGTCGCAAGAAGAAGCCAAAGATAAAATGATGGAGGCCATTAAGGCCAAAACCCATTCTGAGGGACTTACTTTAGCCAAAACCATTGTGGAAGAAGCCAAATTAGGCGCTACCCGCGAAGCCAAACGTATTGTATTGCAAACCATCCAACGCACTGCGGCGGAATTGGCGATTGATAATACGGTTACGGCGTTCCCATTGGAATCCGATGATGTAAAAGGTCGTATTATTGGACGTGAAGGTAGAAATATCAAAGCGTTTGAAGCCGCTACAGGAGTTGAGATTTTAATCGATGACACCCCTGAAACCATTGTACTAAGTTGTTACGATCCCATTCGTAGAGAAGTGGCTCGTGTTTCTTTAGAGCGTTTAATACGCGATGGCCGAATTCATCCAGCACGTATCGAAGAGGTGGTAGAAAAAACCAAGAAACAGATCGAGGAAGAAGTAGTAGAATGGGGCGAACGTACGGTAGTAGATTTGGGTATTACTGGATTGCATCCGGAGTTAATCCGCTATGTAGGACGTATGCGTTTCCGAAGTTCTTACGGCCAAAACTTACTCAAGCACAGCCGTGAAGTAGCCCGTTTGTGCGCTACAATGGCCGCTGAAATGGGATTGAACGTGAAATTAGCCAAACGCGCAGGTTTATTGCACGATATTGGTAAATGTCCTGATAATGACGAAGAAACGCCACACGCATTGCTTGGTTTAAAGCTGTGTGAAAAATATGGCGAACATCCCGAAGTGTGCAATGCCGTTGGAGCTCACCATGACGAGATTGAAATGACCAGTCTATTGAGCCCGGTGGTTCAAGCCTGTGATGCCATTAGCGGTTCACGTCCCGGTGCCCGAAGAGGCGACGAGCAATACGTGGAGCGTATCAAGGAAATGGAAAACATGGCTTTGAGTTATCCTGGTGTTGAAAAGGCTTATGCCATTCAAGCCGGTCGTGAGTTGCGCATCATTATGGGTGCTGAAAACACGAATGACGATCAAGCAGATACCTTAGCATTTGAATTATCGAATCGGATTATGACAGAGATGCGTTATCCGGGTCAAGTGAAAATTACAGTGATACGTGAAAAACGCTCTGTAGGAATTGCGAAATAGATTTAGAAAACATGTCCGGTAAGTTGTATATCGTTCCTACCCCTATTGGTAACTTGGGCGATATCACCTACCGGGCAGTTTCTGTTTTAAAGGCGGTTAAAAAGATTTTAGCGGAAGATACCCGCACCACGCGAGTGCTGTTAAATCATTATGAAATTTCTACGCCTTGCGAGAGTTTTCATACGCACAACGAGCACCATAAATTAACTAAATACATTACCGAATTAAAAGAGGGAGCCCATATTGCTCAAGTATCGGACGCGGGAACTCCTGCTGTTTCGGATCCCGGTTATTTACTCTGCCGTGAGGCGATTTCCCAAGGAATCGATATAGAGGTTTTGCCAGGGGCTACTGCCTTTTTGCCCGCGTTAATTAAAAGCGGTTTTGCCCT
>CAMBBZ010000104.1 GCA_945863965.1 Chitinophaga pinensis
ATGACTATCCGCATTACGTCGCTTTTGATTTTGAGCATCGGTTTGTTTTCGTGCGTGAGCAAAAAACAATTTCAAACGCTTGAACAAAACAAAGACTCCATCGCTCGGGTTTGCGATTACCAACAACGTGAAAGCATCCGCTATAGAGATTCCCTTATTAACGTATTCCGTATAGTGGATCTAGCTAGAGAAACACAACGCTTGCGTGCCTCTGCCCTTACTGACAGCTTGCAAATTTGTCAGCAACAAATGCAAGAAAACAAGATTTATATTGAAAACCTCGGGGAAAACATGGGCGATAAACAGCGTAAATTGGCTCAAGAATTAGACCTTAAGAACAAAGCCATAGCCTCCAAAGAATTGGAGCTCAACGATGCACTGGCAGAGGCTGAAAAAGAACGCATACGCCTACAGAAAATCCGAACCGAACTTGAAAAAGTTTCTCAGCGCGTTATGGATCTAGAATCTGAATTGCGCCGAAAAGACTCTGCGGTTCTCTTATTAAAGGAAGCCATAATGCGCGCCCTTGCCGGATTTGAAGAACTTGATATACAAGTGGAATTCAAAAATGGCAAAGTATACGTAATCCTTCCTGAAAAACTCCTATTTAAAAGCGGTAGTACCGCCGTTGACCCCCAAGGCGTTCAAGCCCTTGTGCAAATTTCTAAAGCGCTCAACGGAAAAAACGATGTTTATATAAGTGTTGAAGGCCATACCGATAACATTCCTATGAAGGAAAGCGATCGTATGAAAGACAATTTAGACTTAAGCGTTTTGCGAGCCACCAGTATTTCTCGTATAATGATCAAACAGGGCGGCATAACCGCCAAAAGAATTGCCGCAGTAGGTCGTGGTGAATCTATGCCGATCGCAACCAATGAAACCCCTGAAGGTCGCGCCAAAAACCGTCGGAGCGAAATTATATTAACGCCGCAGCTCGATAAAATTTTAGACATCCTCAATTCCAATTAATTTGGGCATACAAATTCTATTTATAGAAAATCATAAAAATCCTCACATAGATGCCCTTTGTGAGGATTTTTTGCGAAAAACGCGGGGAATTTTTTCTTTTTCTTTGGTAAAAATCGCGGGATCTAAATCCCTAAATCCCGAAGAACAAAAGAAAAAAGAAACCCAAAGCGTTGAAAAGCTCCTAAAGCCACTTGATGTATTATTGCTTTGCGACGAGCGTGGAACATCCTATACCTCACCGGCGTTTACCCAATTCCTCGAACAAAGCCTTGCCCATAACCGAGGAAACATCCTTATCGCCATCGGCGGGGCCTATGGTTTTACAGAAGAAGCCCGGCGCCAATACCCGAGCTGGAAATTAAGCGATTTGGTATTCCCCCATCATATTGCCCGTTTATTGGTGGCGGAACAACTCTATCGCAGCAGCCAAATTGCCAAAGGAAGTGGCTACCACCACGAATAAATCGTGGAAAACACCCCCGCTAAAAACTATCTTTGTAACATGGAATTGGAATCGGCCTTATTAGGTGAAATTCAGCTAGCCCTCGTGGCCCTTTTTGGGGAACAACCCTTTCCCACAGCACAAATTGAAAAAACCAAACCCATTTTTCAAGGCGATTATACCCTAGTGGTTTTTCCCTACCTCAAAATTTCCCAACAAAATCCGGAAAATACCGCCGAAATTATCGGACAATACCTCCAAAATCACAGTACTCTCGTTTCCGAATACAATGTAATTAAAGGATTCCTTAATATAGTAGTGAATCCCAACGTGTGGATGCAGTTTCACCAAGACCATTGGAACCACAGCCCTTTTGCTTCATTTCCTTCTGGGGGAAATAAAATCATGGTGGAATATTCTTCCCCAAATACCAACAAACCCTTACACCTCGGACATATCCGAAATAACTTACTCGGTTATAGCCTCGCCAAAATATTAAAAGCCGGCGGTAACGACGTGGTTATGGCCAATTTGGTCAACGATCGTGGCATCCATATTTGTAAAAGTATGCTCGCCTGGCAACGATTTGGTCAAAACGAAACCCCAGAAAGTAGTGGCCTAAAAGGCGACCATTTGGTGGGAAAATATTATGTGATCTTTGAGTCCGCACTTAAAGAACAAACGGCTCCCGAAATTCAATCGGCTATCGAAGGCACATTCATCGCAACCAACGAAATCACCCAAACGCGTTACCGGGCTATTCTTGAACAGTTGAATGCCGCAAGCGACGAAAAAAGCCAAGCCAAAGCCCAAGATGCGCTTAAAGAATTGGTGCGCAATGATTCCGAATTGATGCGCAGTTGTCAGCAAATGCTCCGCGATTGGGAAGCGGACAATCCTGAAGTTCGACAGTTGTGGGAAACCATGAATCAGTGGGTTTACAGCGGATTTAATGCAACCTACAAAAGACTCGGCGTAGAATTTGATGCCTATTATTACGAATCAAATACCTATAAACTCGGTAAAGACTTGGTACAGGAAGGACTCCGAACAGGGGTGTTCTACCAAAAAGAAGACGGGTCTGTATGGATCGATTTGAGCGATGCCGGACTTGATCAAAAACTGGTACAACGGTCTGATGGCACCTCCGTTTATATTACCCAAGATATGGGAACGGCGGATCTGAAATACGAAGATCACCACATTCAAAAAAGTATCTATGTAGTCGGTAACGAGCAAGATTATCATTTCAAGGTCTTGTTCCTTATTATGTCGCGATTAGGACGGAGCTACGCACCGGGTATGTATCATGCGAGCTATGGAATGGTAGATTTGCCAACCGGTAAAATGAAAAGCCGCGAAGGCACAGTAGTGGATGCCGATGACCTCTTGCAAGACATGGTCGATACCGCCAAAGCCAAAACACAAGAATTAGGAAAAACAGACGGCTTAAGCGACTCAGAACTCCAAGAGCTCTATGAACGTTTGGCGCTCGCCGCTTTGAAATTCTTTATCCTAAAAGTAGACCCAAAAAAGCGCATGCTTTTTAACCCTGAGGAAAGTATTGATTTTCAAGGCGATACCGGTCCGTTTGTACTATACAGCTATGCGCGTATCAAAAGCATGCTGCGACAAGCCCCGAGCGGATGGGAACTGCCTGTTTCCGACATACACCTACAACCAGTAGAAATAGACAATCTTAAACAACTGAAAGCCTACCGAGAAACCCTTATCAAGGCCAATGCCGAATACAGCCCTGCTGTTGTTTGTCATTATGCACTCGATTTGGCTAAATCCTTCAACCGCTTTTATAACGAAGTACCCATCCTGAAAGAAACCGATACCCATAAACGCAATTTCCGATTGCAGTTATGCCAGTTCAATGCCCAAGTTATGCAACATGCCTTAGGCCTGCTGGGTATTGAAACAGTTGAAAAAATGTAAGGGTTCTTTTAAGGAATTACTACAAATCGCTGTGCTCTTTGTCCGTTTTTAGGCACGGCCACATAACAACCTACCGGCCAGTTTTCGGGTATTCGGAACGACTCAGATCCGGTGTTTACTTGCGCCCACAAACGCCCGTAAACATCGTATATATCCATTTCGGACGTTAAAAAAGTCGAAAACTGGATATAACCACCCCGTACAACGGGATTTGGATAGAGGTCTATATTATTTTTTCCGGGAATTCCTTCCACGGCTGCGTTCTCACAATTCAGCGCGTTTATATAATTCCAAACTTCGTCGGCGTAGGTAACACTTACTAATGGGTTTTTATCATCGGGACTTTCGCCCATGCGCATCCATACCATGTTTTTGGAGGGAATTATCTGCAACATTTGACCATTTTTTCCGAGCGCTGCATAGGCATCATTGGGAGCCGGAGGCGACAAAGCCCCAATAAATCGAAAAGGCAAACCCGGTAACATGTGATGGCTTTTTCCGTTTAACCAAGTGAGATACCCATAGGACGGATTTAGAATTTGCGACGTTTGAGCCATTTGCGAAACGAACAATTCCGGAATAATTTGATTGCCCGACCATTGGCCTTTGTTCAGTAACAACCAACCAAATCGAGCCATAGAACGCGCTTTGGAAAAAAACACATTGTTGTACCCCAAACGCACATAGAGTCCATTAATACCGGTTTTAACGGATAATTGTTGGGCTAAAAACGCATTGATTTTTTGACCTGAAGCCGATTCGATGACCTGATCTAAGCGCGTGTAAGGCGCATTGTGATAGGACCAACGTGTGCCTACGGGCGCTGTATACGTCAAACAAGAAGGATCGGTACAATCGGGATTATCAGATTCATCCAAGCCGCTAGTCATGGTTAGTTGATGCCAAATCGTAATAGAATCTTCCCGTAACTTGGAAAGGGAAGTCCACCCCGAACCAAGGTATAAAGAGGCTGCATCGCTAATGGCGAGCTGTTTTTTACTTTCCACAATTCCAATTAAGCCGGCCGTTAATGTTTTTCCCGCCGAAGCCCAATACCAAACAGAATCTTGGGTAAAGCGCCCAAAATAGCGTTCCAGAACAATTTTCCCGTCTTTAAGCAATATAAACGCCTTGCTATTGGAGCCTTCTAGAAATTGGTATAGACTATCTATACGATCGGGACAAAATTGCAACCGATTGGGGTAAAGGGTATCCCACTGGCTTGAGTTTACCGGTGGAAAATACGTTTGAGCCGTGACCGATTTCCCCCAGAAGGAAAAAAGAAAGGTAAAAAGGACTACTTGGAATCGAAATAGAACGTTCATGATTTATAAGACGAAAGGGGCGACAGAAAGTTCAACTCATTCTTTAGAACGATCCTTGATGGGTTGGAGCCGCTATTAATTCTTGATTTCGTAGGTTAGGTCCATTGTAATCGAAGCGGTTTTGAATTTTGCGCTTGTATTGAAGGAGCCGCCCCAGGAGTATTCTTCATTGGAATTTTGACCAACGATTTGAAAAATTCCCATTTCGGCTGTTTTTAAATCGCCTATGGATGCACCGCCCATTTTGGCAATGATATTGGCTCTTGTTTTGGCATCTTCCGTAGCTTTTGAGACTAAGTCGAGCTTTAAATCTTGTAATTTGGTGTAAAAGTAACTGGGACTTTCTGAATAAAATTCAACGCCGTTGTTAAGCACTTCCGTTATGGCACGGGAAACCAATTCTACTTTTTCCAAGTCTTTGGACTCAATCCGAACGCTTTGTCTTAAGCGATAACCCATAAATTCCTCTCCGATAACATTACCTTCTGAATTGAATATGTTTTTTGTTCGTTCTGAGGTAGATACCGCTCCAAAAATGGTTTCCTTATCCGAGATTCCTTTGTTTTTTAGGAAGTTTTTAACCACGTCTCTGTCGGCAGAAAGTTGCGTGTAAGCATCGTTTAATGTTTTATTTTCCGCATTAAAACTTCCTTCCCAAACGATTAAGTCGGATTTAAAATCAGTAGCGCCTAGGCCCTTAACGGTAATATTATTGGATTCAGAATATTGAAACCGGTGCAAATAGCTGTAGCTCAGAATAGAAACAGCTGCGATAACTGTCGCGGCGATGGTGGCGTTTCGAGATATGTTCATAGACAAATATAATTGTTAGTTGTTAATTGTTAGTTGTCAATTGTTAGTTGTTAGTTGTTAATTAAAACCCTTCTAGCTTAAGCCCTTAAACTCTAAACTCTAAACTCTAAACTCTAAACGCTACACGCTACACTCTACACTCTACACGCTACACTCTACACTCCTTTCACCCGATCCGGATTGTCTTTTACGAACGATTCCCAGCCGGTTTTGCCTTTTCCTTTTGTTTCACCGAAAACGCGCGGACTGAATTGATAAATGTGACACAAGGCAGCGGCTAAACCGTCGGAGGCATCCATCGTTTCGGGTTGCGTTTCAAATTTGAATTCGCTTTGCAACATGGCTAAGACTTGATCTTTGGAGGCGTTGCCATTTCCGCAAATACTTTGTTTGATTTTGCGAGGAACGTATTCAAAAACGGGAATATCCTTAGATATCGCAGCCGCGATGGCCACACCTTGAGCGCGACCTAATTTGAGCATACTTTGTACATTTTTGCCAAAAAACGGCGCTTCTATAGACAATTCCGTGCAACCATACCCGTCTATAAGTCCCGTTATTTTTCGGTAAATTTCATGTAGTTTTTTACCGGCATCGGAAATTTTACCCAAACGCAGTATTCCAATCGATAATAATTCGTTTTTTCGCCCGTTTACCCGAACAATCCCATATCCTAATAAATT
>CAMBBZ010000105.1 GCA_945863965.1 Chitinophaga pinensis
TGTCCTTTTGATTTCTCTGGGGAAGCCTTGTCAAAGCTTTGACCCATACCCGTATGTAAGAAAGTTTGGTGTATTTCGTAGTGACACGTCTTACATTCTTGCATGCCCACATAGTTTACCGTGTCGTGCAGATTCCAAAAGAACGACGAGTCCTTTTGCGGCTCAAGAACGGTTTCTTGGGTATTACAAAAGCTTAAAACCAAAGCCGTACACAATCCCAAACCCAATAAGAGGGGTCGCCAAAGCGCTAGGGAACGGGATTGGTTTTTCACAAGCCCGAAGTTACAAACAATTACCGATTAATGGGAATCGCTCCCGTAGTGGGTTTGCCAATCTAACACGCCTCCGAGTAAATTTCTAACATTTTTAAAGCCCATTTGCAACAAAAAATGTTGTGCGGTTTGGCTTCTTCTGCCGGAACGACAATGAACGATTATTTCTTCGTCCTTCCAATGTTCAATTTCTTCCAGGCGTGAGGGTAATTCCCCCAAGGGAATTAGGAGCCCATTTAAGTTAAAATCTTCGAATTCGAAGGTTTCTCGAACGTCGATGAGGTTAATGGTTTCGCCCGCATCGAGGCGTTTTTTTAGATTAATAACGGAAATATCTTCGATCATTAGTGTATCAAATTAATAGGAGCGCTGCTGCGTTGACCGTCGGTAAATAAAGCATGAACGTAATAAGTAGCGCGCGGTAGGTCGGCAATCCAAATCTGCGTTTCTTCGGCTCTCATGATTTTACGTCCGCTCGCATCCAAAATCACCACTTCTTTAAGCGATTTCCCCGCGGGTACGTCTAATTTAATCCATTGTTTGGCTGGATTGGGGTAAACGTGCAATTTAAGCGGTTTAATTTTAGGGGTTGAAAACGTGTAATTCAAACGCTCCCCAAACAGCATGCGTATCATGGGTGTCCCTTTGATGCTGTAGTCGGCCCGTTCCCAACTTCCCAAAAGATTATAGAACAAATGTGGATTCGGGGTATTCGCGTCGGCGTACCGGTAATTATTGTCGTATCCAACGTTGAGCACATAGGGTTGGCGTTGGAACCAGCCGATATAATATTGACCCTTGGGCAAGGCCAAAACCGAATCGAAAAAGAAATATTCGAAATGATTGATACTATCGCGGTAGGCTGGTTTGGCCACGGGAAACTCATACATGAGCTCATCTTTACGGTCATCGGTACCAATGGGCGATAATTTTCTCCAAACCCTCAGGGTGAAATTCCGGAAGCTAACGTCTTCTTTTACTTGGGTGAAATACATCGCTATTCCCCGCAAGGAATCGTCTTGAGCGGTATTGAATTCCATTGCAAACTGACCTGGAATATTCCCCAAATACGCATAATCCAAACCAAATCCACCTTCGGCGCTGCCATCGTCGTAGGCATACCATGGCATGAATTGGTGTTTCAGTTTATACGAATTGTTATTGCCGCTGGCATTATAATTGTCGGGAGTTTGGTCGTTACTCTTTGGATCGATAACAAAATGATATTGCAGTGAGGGGGTATTACCCGTAAGCGTATCGAAGTAGGGCGTTTCAAATATTTCGGTAGAATCGGTGTTCGCAAGAATATTTCTGGAACTCGCACTGAAATCTTGTTTAAATAGCGTTTGACCGAAATCATTGAAAACCGACAATTGATACCGCGTTTGTACGGTAGCAAATTCGTTCATATTCCGCACGCGCAATTGGGTGCGGCCCAAGTGTAAATTGGAATTTAATTTGTAGTGGGAATAAGGAATGTTGGTGTAATCGCGAAAAAGACCGGTTTCGGCATTTACAATTCCTACGTCTTCAATATCTGAAATCCCACCCGCTATTCGGCCTTGATCCATTCGGATGTAATCCAAATGCCAATGATTCAGATTGCCTGTTTTTTTGGTGTAGTTGACCCATCGGAATTGAAAATCCGGGATCAAATAATCGAGGTTATCAATGGCCACCAACACTTCGGTGAACTTTTTATTGTGGGCACCGTTTACGCCCCACACTTTACGCCAATTTCCTTTTTGTGTTTTGAAATAAAGAATTAGAGAGTCTTCTATTTCGGGAACATCGCCCAAGCCTTGATTTTTATAAAAGAAGCTCAAATAAAGCCCATCGGTCAATCGATACGGAAACGTATTGGCGCCTTTGCGGTAAAATTGCAAGTTGATAGGCTGTGAGGTTAAACTATCGGCATGAACCGATTCACGCGTGGTTAATGTTTGGTAGGGATTTCCGAATTCGTTCAGATGGTCGAACGTAGCAATATGGGCATTGGGCGCATCGGGCGCGAACGAATTGTTAATCCAAACTTGCTTATCCGCCCATCTTGCTAAACTGGGATAGCCAAATTGCTGGGAGAAATCTTCAAAAAAGGGTAGGGTAAGCGTATCTTGAATGCCCCAAGCAATTACATTTTTTACAGGATTGTGGGTGTACGCATCCGATACCGCTACCGAATAATCAGACGGTACCACTTTTGTGATTTGTGCCTTTAAGGTGTTGTGGGATAGCGTGATGAACGAAAAAACGATTCCCCAAAACAAGAAGAATACGGACCTCTGAGTGCCGGTATTTTTTAATTTTTCTTGAAATGAATTTGTGGTCACGTGCTTTCTTCGCCCTTGTGTAACGCAGTGTCTACAAAATTATTGTTTTTACCCCGAAAAATAAAGTCAAAAAACGCGCTATTTTAAGGTTACAAATCTTCGCCCTCGAGCATCTCTGAATCTGGATTTGCGGTAGAATCGGTTTCGGCAAATTGCGACTCATCGGTTGAGGCCACCGTTAAATTAATGATACTTCCTTTGGGTATGAGAGTGCCCTCTGTTAACGCCTGACCTTTATATTGTTGGGCCAACACGAGATTATTACCAATTGGATCGTACGCCATCGAGATTTGTCCCAATACCAAACCGCGATTTTTAATAATGGCTTTGGCTAAGGTTAAACTCATGTCGACCAAGTTTGGGGCTTTGATTTTGGGTTTGTTGCCGGTATTAATGACCAAATAAATGCGGCGGTCTTCTTTTACCATTTCCGACGCTTTTGGATTTTGCTCGATTATGGTATAAGCGCGTGCCTTTTCGTTGTAAACGGAATCCATGATTTGAGACCGCAATCCGGCTTGTTCCAACCGTATTTGGGCTTCATCGAAGGATAAACCAGAAACATCGGGCACTTTAATGTAGTCGTTATGGTGGGTATAGCCCGACAATCCGGCGAAAATTCCCCATAAAACGAGCGCCGAGGCGCCTAAGATTAGGCCTACTTGAATGCCTATTTCTTTCGCACTCAGCGTTTTTACGCCTTTGCCTTTTGTATTTCTAATTGCCATTTGTCGCGACCAAAGTTCAGTATTTCTCGTATAAAATCAAACGGTTTGTATGCATTAAGTGCCGCTTGGTGATAAATACACGTGGCAGGCGTCATTCCCGGTAACGAATTGACCTCGATTATATGGGTTTCTATTTTATTTTGGGGGAAGATTTTCACGAACGCATCGATCCGACAGTACCCTTGAACGTCGAGGGTTTGCGCCACGCGCTGCAGGGTGTTTCGCACCTCTTGCGAGATCCGGATTTGCTCGTCGGGCGTATTTGAAAAACGCGCCGGGGTTAAATTTTGACCTTCACCGGCCAAGAATTTCTCTTCCAAACTTAATATTTCCGATTCTGCCAAAGATTCTGAAGGTTCGAAAATTTCATAATGAATGCTACCGTCTTCTTTTACGTGGGTAAGCATGCCTCCTGTAACTTCTAAAAAATGCAGGGCATCGCCCTTTTCTATGAATTTCTCGATTAATAATTCCTGTTTTTGGGGATATTCATCGTGAATATTGATTTTAAGTCTTTGGGCCGCTTCGGGATCAATAGGGGCTTCCTCTCTAAAGATTAAGGTGGCGAAATCGATCAATTCTTCTACCGATTTCACCTTTCGCACGGCAGCGGAACAACCGTCATCTGCGGGTTTGGCAATAAGGGGAAGTCCAAAGCGTTCGGCGATTTCCCCCGAAACCAGCGCGGGATTTTCTAAGAATTTGGATTTGGAAAGTAGGGTGTGATCGGCCACAAAAAATCCGGCTTGTCGCAATTTTTTGTTGGTTGCAAATTTATCGATGGTGATTTCCGCGCTGTGCGACGGCGAACCGTTAAAGTAGAGTCCGTACTGCGCTAAGTCGCGTTGTAAGGTGCCGTCTTCGCCTGGTCGGCCGTGTAAGGCAATGAAAACGCCTTCCACATGGCTTTTCAAGTCCATTAATGACCATTTTTCGGGCATAAAATCGCCCCCTTTTGGGTTGTATTTATCGCGGATAAAGGCCGTTTCCTCGCGAATTAATGCAAGGGCTTCAGGCGTATAGGGATTTAAGATTTTATTGCGGATATCGTCGGCATTGTCTTTAAGCATGAGCGATAGAGGCAAGGTATACAGCGCGTATTGCTCCCGGTTTCCGATTAAAAATATGGGTACGGGCTCAAATTCTTCACTGGAGCTAAGTTTTTCATAAATATTGCGACCCGATTCCATAGAAATATGGCGCTCGAAACTGTAACCACCCATGATAACGGCGATTTTTCTTTTCTCATCGGTGGGAAATTGGCTTTGCGATAAAAGTAAGTCTAAACGCTCTTTCAACCCATTGAATTGGCGACCCTTGGGATGCGAAAGAATGCGGGTTTTGAGCGATTGATTCACAATAAACGTAAGAAATTGGCTCGGATTTAAACCGATTTCAGCCGCCTGATGAAAGAAGAAGGAGCTCGGCATCATACCACTGGTGGTATTGGGATCGTTCAAGAAAACAAGTCCGTCGGGGCTAACAAAGCCGTCGATTCGCGCGTACACTTCAAATCCCAAAAAGCGGTATAACTGACAACAGGCGTCTCTAATTTGCTGAATTACATCGGTGGGAACATCGATGGGGGTTTCTTTACGGCTTAAACCGGGTAGGTATTTACTGCGGTAATCGAATAAGTCGCCGGTCTTTTTTATTTCGGTTGGGGGAAGCGCTATGGGTTGTCCGCGGTGGTGCTCGATTACGATACAGCTGAATTCCTTACCATTAATTTTAGATTCTATGAGTACCCGAGATTCGCTGTCTTTGGCTTGCAACTCAACCATACCTTCGGATTGTAACAGGTAGTTCATTACATCTTCGGGCGTATACAAAACACCGTTCGATGTAAGTAGGGGAAGACCCAAGCCGGATCGGATATCGGTGAGCTCTTTGATGTAAGAAATTTGTTCGCTGAATTCCTTTTGCTGGAATTCTTCGGAATCGATGCGCAGCTTGAAAAAGGCCAAATCTATGGAATCGCAGAATCGTTCAAATCCGGGATCTTCCAAAATAGAAACGCCCAAAGAGGATCCTTGATTTGCGGGTTTTACAACAAATTGATGGTTGAATTTTTGTAAAAAATGCTGGAAATATTGGTGTTTTTCCACCGTATCGGATTCGGTCCATTCCTCGTAAGTGATGGATTCGAAATCGTTGATGTACAGGTTTTGGGTTTGTTGGAATTTCTTTTGGACCCATTTGTTGATGCCCAAAGCGGAAGGCAAAATACCCGAACCGGTATAGGGAATTCCCAACCATTCGAGCATGCCTTGGATGCTGCCGTCTTCACCGAAGGTTCCGTGCAACGCTAAAAATGCCAAGTCAATATGATGCTGCAGCGATTCCCAGTTCAACGGAATTCCAATTTGTTGGTTCATTTGAATCTGTAATTCGCGCGATAAATCGAGGGTTTCATCGGAGGTATCAAAACCTGCATTTTGCAAAGCTTCGGCGGGAACTAAGGATTCGGCATAGACTTGAAATCCATGAGGCAGCTGAGGTAAAAAAGAGGCGGGCGGATAAAAATCTCGTATGCTGCCTTTGTACACATGCTCCCAATGCAGCTTTACAATCCCACCAAAACTATCGATGAATAAAGGTACAGGCTCGAACAAAGACTTATCTAAGTTGTCATAAACGGTTCTACCCCCTGCGAAAGAGACTTCCCGTTCGCGTGAACTTCCCCCAAAAAATATACCCACTCGAATTTTACGCATCTTCCACAAATTTAATTGTATCTAAGTCGATACCCAACACCAAGATTTGTGTTTTTATACTTAATTTGCACAATCGAATAAAATACGGTGTT
>CAMBBZ010000106.1 GCA_945863965.1 Chitinophaga pinensis
TCCTATTTTGAGCAAAGTAGCCTATAGCTCGGTTGGTTTTGAACGGTCAGACGGTAAAAGGTTAATTTTACTCCCATTTGGGCAAAGCAGCAAAGCTGCATCCAGTCTCAGTCGGTTTTGAGTGTTCAGGTTTTGTGCGATACAGAATATATCAAATCCTATATGACACTATTGATCGGTTTAGTATCTTTGAAGACTTATGAGTGATGCATTAAATAGTTCAAAAGCACCTGAACCCGTTGGGTTGTATCCACACGCCCGTCGCGTAGGTGGTTTGTTGTTCCTTAGTGGCGTAGGTCCTAGATCTCGCGGTACCAAGGAAATACCCGGCGTAACCTTGGATGATTCAGGTTCCATTGTTTCCTATGATATTGAAGTTCAATGTCGGTCGGTTTTTCAGAACGTACGGTGGATTTTAGAGGATGCAGGGTCCTCATGGGATCAAATGGTGGACGTAACCGTGTTTTTAACCAATATGAAAGACGACTTTAAAACCTACAACCGTTTATGGGCGGAGTATTTTGGTGATAATCCTCCGTGTCGAACCACTCTTGAAATCAACTGCTTACCCACGCCCATCGCTATAGAGTTGAAAGTGATCGCCACAGTGGGCGGTGCGTAACTCCTAGAAATTGGGTGTCTTAAATGGATTATTTTCGATATTAAATGTATTTGGGTCACCATATTGATGTTTATATCGATTATCTGTCTAAGAATAGGCGTATGAGTCTTCATACAGCCGTGGCTTATCGCAACGATTTGGAACAGTTTGGCGTCTATTTGGCTCAATTGGGAAATCCTACATTGGTACAATTAAAGTCAAACCATGTGCGTTTATGGATGAGTGATTTGATGCAAAACGGCATGAGTACCCGGTCGGTGAATCGAAAACTATCCACTTTGCGTAGTTATTTCAAGTACTTACGAAGCGAAGATATTATGACGCATAACCCGATGACCAAAGTGGTGCCTCCTAAAACCGCCAAGCATTTGGTAAAAGATATTCCCGCTTTGGACCTAGAAGCATTATTTGCACGGTTTCCTTGGGAGGAAATTGATACCGGTCATCGAGATCGTTTATTACTCCTAATGTTATACGCTACGGGTATGCGTTTGTCGGAATTGATCAACTTAAAACGGGGCGATATTGATTTTGCCCGGAATGCCTTGCGGGTTTTGGGGAAACGCAACAAAGTGCGGGAAATACCGTTGCATTCTGAACTAGCAGATGGATTGTCGCATTTTTTAAAGAGTCACGATGCTGATTACGTGTTTGTTCTGAATAATGGGTCCCCTTTATATCCCGTGTTTGTATACCGCTTGGTAACGAGGTATTTAAGTTTGTTCTCCAGTGCCGCTAAAACCAGTCCGCATGTACTGCGACATTCCTTTGCCACCCATATGTTAAATAACGGCGCCCAGTTAATGGCCATAAAAGACTTATTAGGGCATTCGAGTTTAAGTGCGACGCAGGTATACACTAAAAGTTCATTCGAGCAATTAAAACGGATCCATCAATTGCACCCCAGAAAGTGATGGGTGTTGAGTAATCAACTATTATCATGGGTAGTTGTCCTAAGGTTTTAACCTCGTAATACAATTACTTCGGTACAATCGGCAAAACTGAAAAAGCCACACCCGTGGGGATGTGGCTCTCCTATAAAGGGGATTCATTCAGGTTTTAACCTGCAGTTTCTTCTGTTTGTAACTTTTGCTTGTAAACTGCCTTCAGCTTTTGCATTCTGCGCGTAATACAGGGCTTTTCGAAAGCTTGACGGCGGCGCATTTCTTTAACCACACCAGTCTTTTCGAACTTCTTTTTGAACTTCTTGAGGGCTTTGTCTAACGACTCGTTTTCTTTAACGTTTATCTGTAACATATGAATTCTTTCGGTTTTGGGAGGGCAAATATATAAAAATTTTATCGATTAATCAATCTTTTAAGATGGCACGGGAAATTACCAATTTCTGAATTTCACTGGTTCCTTCGCCGATGGTGCAGAGTTTACAGTCGCGGTAGAACTTTTCTACGGGGAAATCTTTTGTGTATCCGTAGCCACCGAAAATTTGCACAGCTTCGTTGGCGCAAAATACGCTCACTTCTGAGGCGTAGTATTTGGCCATTGCGCTTACTTTATTGACATTTTTCCCTTTGTTTTTAAGGTCGCAACTTTCTTGAATTAACAATTCAGCGGCCTCAATTTTGGTTGTCATATCGGCTAATTTAAACGCGATGGCTTGAAAATTAGAGATAGGCTGACCAAATTGCTCGCGTTCTTTTGAGTATTTTAAAGCCGCTTCGTAAGCGCCTTTTGCGATTCCTAAACTAAGTGCGGCAATAGAAATTCGGCCACCGTCTAATACTTTCATGGCTTGGATAAAACCATCGCCAATATTGCCCAAAACATTTTCTTCGGGAATACGGCAATCTTGGAATATCATTTCCGAAGTTTCGGAAGCGCGCATGCCCAATTTATTTTCTTTTTTACCACCTGAAAATCCAGGGGTACCTCTTTCTACTACAAAAGCAGTGATGCCATGAGAATCTAATAAATCACCTGTACGGGCTAATACCACTGCGATATCGCCGGAGATACCATGGGTAATCCAATTTTTTGCTCCGTTGAGCACCCACTCATTGCCTTCTTTTTTAGCCACACATTTCATGCGAAGGGCATCAGAACCGGTATTGGCTTCTGTTAATCCCCAGGCACCAATCCATTCGGCGATAGCCAATTTGGGCAACCAACGTTGCTTTTGTTCTTCATTTCCAAACTGCATGATATGGCCGGTACACAAACTGTTATGGGCAGCCATACTCAATCCAATACTTCCACAGACTTTAGCTAATTCTTCTATAGCCGCCGCATATTCGTAATATCCAAATCCAGAACCCCCATAACTTTCAGGCACCAATACCCCCATTAAGCCCAACTCTCCGAGCCCTTTGAAAACATCAACGGGGAAATGCTGAGCTTCATCCCAGACCATCATGTCAGGACGGATATGTTTCTCTGCAAAATCGCGCACCGTTTGGCGCACCATGCGTACACTTTCGTCTTCTTGGAAATGCATATGCTACAAAATTAGCACATTCAGAGGTTTAAATGTTGTATTTACTACGAATATTGTGAAAAATAATACGCAATAATGATACGAGGCGCCAATCAATCACATCATTACTTATTGTATTTTCACAACCAATAAAAATCTTTTTATTCTGGGGAAGCAAATTTCAAATAAGGTAATAATTTCTGTTTTTCAGGTACTGATAAACTTCGCATGGACTCGAATTTTGCGCGATTTAACGGTCCGTGAACCTTGTGATAGGCCATGATATTTTTGGCTTTTGTTTTGCCGAGATAGGGGTGCTTATACAGCCGGGAAATATTTAATTCGATCAACGATATTTTATTCAATGAATGGGTGTCTACTTCCCATTGGATGGTTTCGTTAAAAACAAGCTGGCTATCAATATAGGGGATTTCCCAAAGTTGGAACTTAGAAATATAACCGCCAAGGCGGTTCCGGTACGATATGATTTTTTTTGCAGTGTAGGCGCCGATTCCCGGAAGCGATTCCAAGGTCGCCGAATCAACGTGATTCAATTGAATATGGTAAATTTCTTTTTTGTTGGGCTTGTCGGATTGAAGCGATTCGGCGTGCACACTAGTTAAATATAGAGAGTCTAAATAATTAAGTTCAACGGTTTGTGAAGGTGTGTTTTCTGCGGCGTTCAATGATTTAGGTCCCTTGAATTGGGTTTTATTTGCGGATACATCTTCCCCCGAAAATAAAGAAATAGGGGCTGTGACATAGGTTTTTCGATGGTAGCGGGATTGTAGGATGCCTACTAATAAAATAAGGCCACCCCAAATCAAAAAAGAGATTAATTTTTGAAACAGGGAGGCCTTTATGCCCTTGGGCCTTAAGGCGGTTTTTAGTCGCGATTTCACGCCACAATGCTACGCAAACGCGGCAATTTTCTCTTGGCGATAATCGCCAGAATCCAATTTGTTTTTAACGGCTTTAAACGCGTTAATTGTGTATTTTACATCTTCAAGGGTATGCATAGCCGTTGGAATGAGTCGCAGCATGATAACGCCTTTTGGCACCACGGGATAAACGACAATACTGCAGAAAATATGATGGTTTTCGCGCAGGTCGTGAGTTAAATGTGTGGCTTCTGGTATGCTGCCGTTGAGGAGCACGGGAGTAACTGGGGTGGTGGTGATTCCGATATCAAAGCCAGCTTCGCGCAATCCATTTTGTAGGGCATGCACCACCTTCCACAATTGGTCTTTCAATTGCGGTTGGGTGCGAATGAGTTCCAATCGTTTGAGCGCACCGATAACCATGGGCATGGGCAAGCTTTTTGCATAAATTTGGGAACGCATGTTGTAGTTTAAAAACTTGATTACCTGTGGTTCGCTGCCAATAAAAGCACCGATTCCTGCCATAGATTTGGCAAAGGTTGAGAAGTAAATATCGATACCCTCCATACAGTTTTGCGCCTCTCCGGTGCCGGCACCGGTAGTGCCCATGGTACCAAATCCGTGCGCATCGTCTACGAGTAAACGGAAATTGTACTTGGTTTTTAGGTCTACAATTTCTTTTAGTTTTCCTTGGGAACCACTCATTCCAAACACCCCTTCGGTAATAACCAAAACCCCGCCGCCAGTAGTTTCGGCAAGTTTGGTGGCTCGAACCAACTGTTTTTCAAGCGATTCCATATTGTTGTGGGTGTAAACATAACGTTTCCCGATATGCAAACGAAGTCCGTCGATAATACAAGCGTGAGACTCGGCATCGTAAACGATTACATCGTGTCGATCGACAAGGGCATCGATGGCACTTAAAACCCCTTGATAGCCATAATTTAATAAAATCACCTTTGGCTTTTGAATGAAAGCGGCGAGTTCGGCTTCTAATTGCTCGTGATAATTGGTATTGCCACTCATCATGCGCGCTCCCATAGGGTAGGCCATTCCAAATTCAGCCGCCGCCTCGGCATCGGCTTTCATCACCTCTGGGTGACTGGCAAGGCCGAGATAGTTATTCAAACTCCAAGTCAATTTTTCAACGCCTCGAAATTTCATTCGAGCCGCAATGGGACCTTCCAATTTGGGAAAGGTGAAATATCCATGGGCTTCATCGGCATGCATGCCTAATGGACCCATGCGTTCATTGAGTTTTTCGAATAGATCTTTCATTTATTGCAAAAATAAAGGATTAATTCTTTGTTGATTTTTACTGGGTTTGTTTGCCGAGCACGTAAACTACTGGGACTTTCCCCCAGGTTATCTTCGTTTTTTTCCAAGCGCCAATGCTTTTAGTTAGAATTTGTTGGTCGGGATCGTGGAGGTTGGCAGCCATACATAAAAGTACATAATCGGGCAATGTGGCCACGATGAAATTAAAGAGTTTATCGGTTCTGTAGGGCGTTTCAATGAAACTATGTGTATACGATTGCCAAGGTCCGATGAATAAATCTAGTAGCCATTTTTTCTGATCGGCAGCGGGAATGGGAGGGTATCCATGGAAAATGAATTGTTGACCGTTCATGCCGCTACTTTCAATGGCCATGCTAATAGAATTGGGTCCGATTAGGGGAACAACGGGGATGTTTTTTCGATGGGCCCAGTCAACCACTCGATTACCGGGATCGGCAATACAGGGTATTCCGGCTTCTGAAGCCACACCCAAGGGGGTGCCGCTCTTAATTTTGGAAAGGAATTCATCGAGTTCTTTAGCAGGAGTGTGTTGGTTGGATTCGAAAATATTGAGATTGTCTATGGCGATTCCAAGTTTCAATGAGGATAAATACCTCCGCAGGGTGCGGGCATTTTCGGCAATCCACACCTGAATGGTCGGCAATAATTCGAGTAAATAGGGTGTGTGATAGTGCATTGCACTATCGGGACCTATGGGCAAGGGAACCAAGTAAACGGTGCCTTGTAAGTTTTTAGTCATACCCGACAAAAGTCGGTAATTTCATACAAATAATTAACAGAATGTCGGGGTAGGGTCACAAAAGAAAGTACCTTTGCGGGGTGAGTTTCATACAGAAATTGCAAGAACGATGGAAAGTCGAGTCCCCTTTAAAGGTAATTCTCATTTTGACCGTATTTGCCTTAAC
>CAMBBZ010000107.1 GCA_945863965.1 Chitinophaga pinensis
CATAGGCCTGCCGCTGCACGCCCAAAACAATTATTCTTACGTTAAAAATACCAACTGCTTGCCGCTGCAAGTCCAACACGAATATGTGCACTCCATAAATACCGCAGACCAGCCGCTGCAAGTCCAATATGTCACTGATTCCGATACCAATATCGTAACCATTGCCCCTCTACAAAATCAAAACAGCGACAATTCCAGCGCTACCTCAATAGAAAGAAGGTGGTTCTTTTTGCACGCCGGCATTGGCTATTTCGCCACCGGTGCCGATTGGTCACAGCGTTACCCCACGCACCTAAGTGTGCCTTTGAGTGTCGAATATTCCCACCGCAGTAACTGGTCTTTTGGCGTTGATTATTCCTTTTTTCTCGGCTCTAATGTCAACACCCAAAACCTGTACGGCGATATGGTTTCCGATACCGGACTCTTACTAGATATGAATGGATTCCCTGCCGTCGTTCGGACCTACCAACGCGGGTTTTCAACACGTGCCTTTGTGCTAAAAAATTGGATTTTACAAAAACACCGTAACAGCCGACTTTTACTACAAACAGGCGGTGGAATCGGTTACTATCAGCACTACACCAAGTTCACATTCGACTTAGATCAGGTGCCACAAATAGACGGTAATTTTCAAGGAGGCTATAACCGACATACCCAGGGCACTCAGCTATTTGAACAAGTTAAAATTCAATATATTAATAACGATGCCATTTCTTTTAGCATCGGTATAGAAGCCGGCCAAGGCTACGGCAAGCGTATTCATCCCTACGATTTCGCCCTACAAAAAATGCAAACGCAATCCATCCGCGACACCTATTTAGGGGGTGTAATCAGCATTATCATACCCGTCAATTTCCGCGATCGTATTAGCGAAGTCGATTATTATATGGAATAAATGCCCATACGTATTGCCTATCAATTTTTGCTTTATGTTAGCGCTGTATTTTTGCGCATTATAGGTGTTTTTTTACCGGGGGAAGCCAAATTAAACCGATTGCTTTCCGGCAGAAACAACACCATTGAACGGCTGAAAAAACTTCCCCCGAAACAAAAAAAACGGGTTTGGGCACATGCGGCATCGCTGGGAGAATACGACATGCTCCGTCCCCTTTTAAAAAGCCTCGAACAACAAAACGACATAGAAATTGCGGTTAGCTTTTTTTCTCCTTCCGGTTTCGAACACGCCGAAATGCCCAGCCATTGGATGCGGCTTTACATGCTGCACGACACCCCGAGCGCGGCGCGATTTTTCATAAAAAAACTACAACCCAATTTTGTGATTTTCGCAAAATACGAATTTTGGCTTTCCCATTTGCGGATACTCAATCAAAACCAAATTCCCTTTTTATATTGGAATACCGCCTTACGGGCGTCGCACTTTTTAATACAACCATGGGCATACGCATGGCGCAAAGCCCTAGAAAAAGCCCTTTTATTTGCGTGTCAAAATAAAGAAACACAACGCATCTTAAACGGCATACTCCCATTGACGCCCAAATTGCTAACGGGCGACATGCGTTTCCTGCAAACAGCGCAGGTGCGGGATTTACCTGGTATTTTTACCGAAAAAGAAGTGGCGCAGTGGCAAGAAAAACGAAACATCGTTTGGGGAAGTTCTTGGCAAGAAGAACTCGAAGTGCTGACGCAGGTAATCCCACTCAATACAGGTGATTATCGGTTTGTTTTAGCCCCTCACGATGTAAGCGAAAAAAATCTCGTACACATTGAATCGCAATTACCCGGCAAAACCCAACGACTTTCTCTATGGCTGCAAAACCCCAAGGCCGAAGTGGTGGTATTGGTTGATGGCATCGGCAAGCTGAAATACATTTACAGATATGCGTCTGTTGCCATTGTAGGCGGTGGATTTACGAATGCCTTACATAACATTATAGAGCCCCTTTCGCTGGGTGTTCCCGTGTTGTTCGGTTCCAATCATGCAAAATTTCCCGAGGCGCAGGAAGCCATTAATGCCAAAGCGGCTTTGCATGCCGACACACCGAAAGAACTCACTGATATTTTAACTTTCCTATTATTTCACCAAGGAAATGAGCAATTAATTCAATTCCACCAAAACCAAGCGCGTGCTTTTTTCGAAAGTAATACGCCAAATCTAGACGTCGTTTTACCCTATTGCACGGCTGCTCTGACAAAGTGACATTGCAAAAACGAAATTTTGTCACTTGATATACCTAAAATCGGAAATTAATTCCCAAAACACGACGTGGCACAGATTTCGTAAGTAAAGGTTCGAGCACAAACAAAAACTAAAAAAATCATATGTCAGTTAACATCAAACCTTTGGCCGATCGCGTTCTGATAGAACCGGTTGCCGCAGAGCAAACTACCGCATCGGGTATTATCATTCCTGATACCGCAAAAGAAAAGCCTCAAAGAGGAAAAGTTATTGCCATTGGAACAGGCAAACCCGAAGAGCCAATGACCGTTAAGGTTGGCGATACCGTTTTATACGGCAAATATGCGGGAACTGAAATTAGTGTTGAGGGTTTAGACTACCTCATTATGAAAGAGTCAGACATTTTAGCAATCGTTTAATTATATTTTTCTCTAACAAGTTATGGCAAAAAAAATAGATTTTAATTTAACCGCTCGCGACGGATTGAAACGCGGTGTTGACGCTTTGGCAAACGCCGTAAAGGTAACCTTAGGACCTAAAGGACGTTTCGTAGTTATCGATAAAAAATTCGGTGCTCCACACGTAACTAAAGACGGTGTTACCGTTGCTAAAGAAATCGAATTACTAGATCCCGTTGAAAACATGGGAGCTCAAATGTTGAAAGAAGTAGCCAGCAAAACAGCTGATATCGCCGGTGATGGTACTACCACCGCCACTGTTTTAGCTCAAGCTATTATTACCGCTGGATTGAAAAACGTTGCCGCTGGTGCCAATCCTATGGATTTAAAGCGCGGTATCGAAAAAGCCGTTAAAGTCGTTGTTGCCAAACTTAACGACATGGCACATCCTGTAGGAGACGACAACAGCAAAATCGAGCAAGTAGCTACCATTTCTGCGAATAGCGACGAAACCATTGGTAAACTAATCGCCCAAGCCATGCAACGCGTGGGTAAAGATGGCGTTATTACCGTTGAGGAAGCTAAAGGAACCGAAACTACCGTTGATGTAGTAGAAGGTATGCAGTTCGATCGCGGTTACCTAAGTTCCTATTTTGTTACCAATACCGACAAAATGGAAGCCGACTTAGAAAATGCGTTCATTTTGATTTACGACAAAAAAATCAGCTCAATGAAAGACTTGATTCCTGTATTGGAAAAAGTAGTTCAAACGGGTAAACCTTTGTTGATTATTGCCGAAGATATCGAAGGAGAAGCCTTAGCTACCCTAGTAGTTAACCGCATCCGTGGTTCTCTCAAAATTGCGGCTGTTAAAGCCCCTGGTTTTGGAGATCGCAGAAAAGAAATGTTGCAAGACATCGCGATCCTTACCGGTGGTACCGTTATTTCTGAAGAGCAAGGACGTAAATTAGACGATGCTACCATCGATGATTTGGGTACCGCTGAAAAAATCACCATCAACAAAGACAATACTACTATCATTAATGGTGCGGGTCAAAAAGAACATATCGACGCCCGTATAAGCCAAATCAAAGTACAAATCGAAAACACCACTTCAGACTACGATCGTGAAAAGCTGCAAGAGCGTTTGGCGAAAATAGCTGGCGGTGTGGCCGTGTTGTACATTGGTGCCGCTACTGAAGTAGAAATGAAAGAGAAGAAAGACCGCGTAGACGATGCCCTTCATGCAACCCGTGCGGCTGTTGAAGAAGGTATCGTACCAGGTGGTGGCGTAAGCTTTATTCGCTCTATCGCAGCTCTTGACGGTTTAACCGGCTTGAACGAAGACGAAACTACAGGTATCGCAATCGTTCGTCGTGCCCTTGAAGAACCCCTACGCCAAATTGTAGCCAACGCCGGTGGCGAAGGCAGCATCGTAGTTCAAAAAGTTCTAGAAGGCAGCAATGATTTCGGTTATAACGCCCGTACAGAAAAATACGAAAACCTAATTGCGGCAGGTGTAATTGACCCCAAAAAGGTATCGCGTGTGGCTCTAGAAAATGCCGCTTCTATTGGCGGAATGATCTTAACCACAGAATGCGTATTAAGCGACATCAAAGAACCCGAAGCAGGTCATTCACATGGTGGAATGGACGGTATGGGTGGTATGGGTGGCATGATGTAATTCAAACCCCTAATTCCAATCACAAAAGGGCTGCTTCGGCAGTCCTTTTGTTTTATACGACCCTCAAAAAAAACGTATCTTTGTGGCAATGGCGCGCATACTGGCAATTGATTACGGCGAAAAACGCTTCGGCATCGCCCAAACCGATCCCCTGAATATGTTTGCCCAGCCCCTCACCACCGTTTTTTCTAATCAGTTCGAATCGTGGTTAAAGTCCTACCTGATCAACGATTCTATTTCTGCATTCATTGTTGGAATGCCGTTACGATTATCGGGCGAAGACACCCACAGTACCCAACGCGTGCGCGACTTTATTCAGTGGTTGCAACAACAACATCCTGATATTCCCGTTCATACTATCGATGAACGCTACAGCAGTAAAGAAGCACAACACCAAATTATTCAAATGGGAAAAACCAAGCTGCAACGACGAGATAAAGGTCTTATCGATACCGTGGCCGCCACCCTCATATTACAAACCTACTTGCAACAATTAGCACCATGATTCTTCCGATATACGCTTACGGACAGCCCGTATTAAGAAAAAAAGCAGCGTCCATTGATGCCGAATATCCCCAACTTAAAGCCCTAATCGACAACATGTTTGAAACCATGTACGACAGCAATGGCATTGGCTTAGCGGCCCCCCAAATAGGCGTTTCCATCCGACTTTTTATTGTGGATGGTTCAGAAATTGAAAACATCAAACCAAAAAAATTCAAAGAAGTTTTTATCAATCCCATAATTGAAGACGAATTTGGCACCGAATGGGAATTTGAAGAGGGGTGTTTGAGTATTCCCGATGTTCGCGCCCATGTTAAAAGAAAAGGAGAACTTACAATACGTTACTTTGATCAAAATTGGAACGAACACGTAAAAACCTTTAACGGCATGGCTGCCCGAATCATTCAACACGAATACGACCACCTCGAAGGCATTCTTTTTACCGACCGCATCGGCCCTCTAAAACGGAACATGCTAAAGCGTCGGATGGATGGAATTACCCAAGGACGTGTAAACGTAGATTACAAAATGAAATTCCCAAAGAAATAAGGCAATGAAGCTCTATTGGCGCATAATCCGACCTGTAAATTTGGGGCTAACCGTTTTCACACAGCTGCTATTTTACCTGTCCGCTTCGCGCGTCAATTCTGGGCTTTCCTATTTTGACCTTTCCAATATACGCTTCCCCGAATCCCTTACGGCCACCCTGGCGTGCTTGTTTGTCGCAGCGGGCGGTTATGTAATCAACGATATCTTCGATGAACACACCGATTCCATCAATAAACCCAAAAAACGAATCGCCCACATACTTATACCCGGATCTATTTTATACCGATATTACTTCGTTCTTACGGCCATCGGATTGCTCCTAGGTTTCTTAACCGGCTTAGGTATGGGCATATTGTGTATTGCCATTGCCGTGTTGCTTTATTTTTACTCGAGCGATTTAAAGGGAGAATACCTCATGGGCAACCTGCTTGTATCCCTACTTGCGGGCATGGTCGTTTACATCGCCTCCCGAGGCGTATTCGAAGTGTCTAAAGCCTATTTTGCGGAGTACGCGAGCATTGCCTTTTTCATAACGTTTGCCCGTGAACTCGTTAAAGATTTAGAAGATCAAGAAGGTGATGTGGCACAAGGATACAGCACATTCGCCATTAATAGAGGTCCCAAGCAAACCAAAATATTAGCGGTGCTCATGCTGCTTATAAGCGTTGCACTGCTCGCGCTCGTGTTTTACTACAGCCAACAATGGGTCTTCCTTATTGTCGCATCAGGCACTGTTGTCCCGCTTGTACTTATTATCTTGGGAAAACTGAGAACGGCTCAAACCCCCGATGCCTATCACCGGGTATCCACGCACTTGAAACAATTGATGTTTTTAGGACTCCTGAGTTGCCT
>CAMBBZ010000108.1 GCA_945863965.1 Chitinophaga pinensis
GTACCTCCCCATTATGGAGAATCAGAGGGTGAAATTATCGGCGTTTTAGATCGACCCAATGGCAATCAGGTGGATGCAGATTTAGGCCGTTTTCATTTATTCGAAAGGAACTATCCCAATGCCGATTTCATTAAAGGGATGTTCAAAAAACCGGGAGTGCGAAATATTCAATACACAGCGCCCTACATGCACAACGGTGCGTTTAATACCTTAGAAGAAGTTATGGAATTTTATAATCATGGCGGTGCCTTGGGTAAAGGACTGGATTGGCCTCAACAAACCCTAGCTTCTGATTCCTTAAACCTATCAAAAAATGAAATAAACGATGTTATCGCCTTCATGAAATCCTTGGCTGACACCACCAATACCCAACAAAAAGCGTTTCCATTACCTCAATTTCCAAATAAAAAATGGAATCGAAGAACTTGGGGAGGCACGTATTAAAAGAAGAATTTAAAAATAATTCCACAAAACATCAGCCACAAAAAATGTAACCGATAATACCGATTACGCCGATTTTAATGCGGGTAAATCCCTAAATTGCTTAGGTTGATAATCCTTTAAGTTTGAATTATTGTATTTTTTACAATATACTTGAAGGTATTATCCTATGGACATAAATTTACAAGCCCATTTTCAAGCCGCCGTTTCTGTCGATAACGTTATTTTCGGGTTCGACACCAATGGCTTGAATGTATTATTGATTTATCGAGGTGCAGAGCCTTTTAGAGATCATTGGGCTTTGCCGGGAGATTTAATCGACCTCAAAACCGACACCCCCGATAGTGCCGCCGTTAAAGTCCTAAGGAATTTAACGGGCTTGGAAGAAATTTATATCGATCAAATCCGAACCTTCGGTCGTTTAGACCGACACCCGTACGGCCGTGTGTTTACCGTGGCGTATTTTGCCTTAATCAAAACCCAAGATTATTCTGTTGAGGCCTCCTCATGGGCCGAACAAGCCGAGTGGTTTCCCATAAACGAATTACCCGATTTGCCCTTTGACCATAATGAGATTTTCAATTATGCCAAAGAATTACTCAAAATGAAAATCCGCAAACAGCCCATCGGATTTGAGTTGCTGCCTAAGAATTTTACCCTCACCGAATTGCAACGCTTATATGAAGCCATCCTCGAAAAAGAATTCGATGTCCGCAATTTTAGAAAGAAAATCTTGAGCATGGATTTTATTTCGGATACCGGACTCAAACAAAACAGTGTGATGCACCGACCCGCTAAATTGTATAAATACAATGCCCGTAAATACACCAAATTAATGACCGGTGGGTACGATTTTGATCTTTAAATAAGTTGAATTTATTTCCCAAATACCCGTTATACATGAAAAATTATTACGTTTTATGCCTGTTATCGTGCAGCGTTTTTTCGCTTTTTGCGCAACCCAAAACAAAGAAATTTCCAACAAAATTTAACCCACCTAAAATAGTTGAAATCGTAGAAGACATACCGGTTAAAATTCAGCCCCATAAAAAAGTAGATTGGGTGGAAGCACCTCCCGTTGAACCTATCGGATCGATTGGTTATGTAGATGAGGGAGAAAATTATCCCACTGGCTTTGCTCTAGGCGATGAAAGGAAATCTCCGAAGGAAGAACTGAACTTACCCGAATTCAAAAACAAGAGGGGATATGTTGATTTGGAGGTATATCAAAAAGTGAAATCCTTAGACATACGTCAGTTGGTGGGACAAATGACGCAAATAGATTTGGCCTTGATTTGTGAAGGCGATGTATGTGCGCTGAAAAATCCGCAAACCTTCAATGCGGAAAAACTAAAAACGGCCTTCCAAAAATATGCCGTAGGCTCTGTTTTGAACGTAGGTTGTGGTTCCGGAACCATTTCGCGTGAATTATGGATAGAGATCCAAAAAGGCATCCAACAAGCCAATTTGGATTACAATACGCATAAAATTCCAGTGATTTACGGCATCGATGCCATTCACGGAGCCAATTATACCAAAGGCGCTACGTTATTCCCGCAGCAAATCGGACAAGCTGCTATGTGGAACCCAGACCTGGTTCAAAAAGCCGCCCAAATCACGGCTTACGACGTTCGTGCTTCCGGAATTCATTGGAATTTCTCACCCGTATTAGACTTAGGCCGCCAACCCCTGTGGTCGCGCTTTTTTGAAACCTATGGCGAAGACGTGATGCTTGCAGAAGCCTGTACCCGCGCCGCAATATTAGGATATCAAGACAATCAGCCCGAGTTCCGTGTAGCCGCGTGTATGAAACACTTTTTAGGATATTCGTATCCCTTGAGCGGAAAAGACCGCACACCCGCATGGATCGATAATCGCACCATGCGCGAATATTACTTACCTACCTTCCAAGAAGCCATTCGCAGCGGCGCCCTCACCACCATGATCAATTCGGGTGAATTGAACGGGGTAGCCGTACATACCAACTACGACATCCTCACCAAATTACTCAGAGAAGAATTGGGCTTTGGTGGCATTGCCGTAACCGACTGGGAAGATATTTATAAACTTCATACCACTCATAAAGTGGCGGCAACCCTAAAAGAAGCTGTTTATATGAGCATCATGGCGGGTATCGACATGTCGATGACCCCATCAGACTTCAAATTCAACGATTTATTGATCGAATTGGTAAACGAAGGCCGCATTTCCAAGCAGCGTTTGCAACAATCGGTATACCGCATCCTTTGGGTTAAAAAAGCCTTAGGATTATGGGATCAGGCGGTATTCGATGCTGATAATAAACAGCTATTCCCACCGTTTGATTTATCGCAATTCGATAAATCGTATCCCTTATTAGGATCCAAAGAGCACAGCGATATAGCCCTAGAAGCGGCTCTTGAATCGATTACATTACTTAAAAACAATGCGGAAATCCTGCCCCTAAAATCCGATGTGCGAATTTTTGTTGCCGGCAATGCCGCCAACGATTTAACCTTGTTGAACGGCGCGTGGTCCCATACTTGGCAAGGTGGCGATCCCAATGCCTATCAAACCCCTAATAAGCCTACGTTTTTTGAGGGTATTTCCCAAGTGTTCGGAACCAAACAGGTGTCATTGGGCTTCCCCAAGAAAATAAAAAAGGATGAGGTTTTGGTGTATTGCATCGGTGAAAAACCGGCCACCGAAATTCCCGGAGATATTGCAGACCTGAAATTCGAAATTCCTGAAAAAGATTTGCAGTTTTTACAAGAACGCAAACGCAAAGGAGCCAAGACGATTTTGGTATTAGCCCTCGCAAGACCCCGCATTATTACCCATATCGATACCTTATGCGATGCCGTAATTCATACGTATTTACCCGGCGATGAAGGCGGCAAGGCCTTGGCACAAATCATTATCGGTAAGGTCGTTCCTAGTGGAAAGTTGCCTTTTACCTATCCAAGAGCCGCCGGCGATATCGTGCATTACGACCGCAAACCCACTGAAGACAACGACACCAAATTCGGGAAAAATGCCTACAATCCCTTGTACGACTTCGGACATGGATTGAGTTATTCCCAATTCAAATACAGCGATTTAAAAGTGGTATTTTCGCAGGGTGAGCATATTGGCGTAAGCGTTACGGTTACCAATACAGGCAAACAAAGTGCGAAGGAAGTCATTCAAGTGTATTTCCGCGACGAATATGCCAGCATCACACCGTCGGTGAAAAAAATGTGCGCCTTTGAAAAGGTAGAAATTGCAGCCGGACAATCTTATACCTATACGTTTACATGGATTCCCCTAAAGGCGTTGAGTTTTATCAATAAAGACGGTGTTAGGGTAGTGGAAGAAGGTGATTTTACAATTATGGTGAAGGACTTGCAACAAAAAATAAATCTCAGAAACGGATGGCGTTTTTCAAGTAAAGACTAAATATGAAGAAATATATACAACGGACCCTTTGGGTTACCGTATTGGGGATTATAGCCTCAGTACAAGCCCAAATTATATCCGTTGGAAGCGGATCCTATACCAACCGGTTTCCCGGAACGGATGCCGCAGCGCGTAACGGATTTCCCTCGGGAAAACCATTTACGGTCGAAAAAGCAGCCCTAAAACCACCTCCAAGCAACGACTGGTGGTCTGCAAAGATCAAAAATGCGCATTGCGACAACCTGTTCAACTATCCCTTTACCCTGAAAACCGTGGCTACCGGTTTGGTGGTAACCTATATTCCTTGGGGTGTAATCGACGATATTCAGCCCATAATCATGGGCGTTTCGGATATGTCTGCCGCCTCTGCAGATATTGCCGATCATACCGATTGGACCATCCAAATGCGCTGGAAAAAGCAAAATTCTATTTTCCGAACCACCACCGGCGTGGGAATGCCTTTCCTCTATTTTGAAAAGGATTCACAAAGCACGGCTCAAATAACGGTGAACTCGGGAACCGTAACAATTAAAAATAACCGCGTTCTAATTCAAAATGCCCGAAACGGCGCCGATTTCGTAGTTTACGGTCCCAGTGGTTCTACGTGGACGCAAAATGGCACGCGCATAACCTCAAATTTAAATGGTAAAAATTATTGGAGCATGGCCCTATTGCCGCACGATGCCCCGAATGTGGAAACAGCCGCTCAAGCCTATGAAAAATATGCGTTTGTGTTTCCGACCAATACCTGGTCTTCATACCATTATAACGAAGCCCAAAGTAGGGTAGAGACCCATTTTAAAGTCGATGTAAACGTAAAAGAAGGAACGGATTCCCTAATGCTGATGGGACTTTTACCGCATCAATGGGCGCATTTATTCAAAGGTGCGTCTTCTTTGACTTCGACCAAGTATCGAACCGTTCGCGGCGATTTAAAAATGTTCAGCGGTAATTCCTTCGCTACCCAACACCCGTTCCGGGGAATTTTACCTACCCTGCCATATGTAGATCCTTACAGCAAAGGCTTCAATCCCTTGGATTTAAAAGATAAGATTGAATCGATCATGAACGATGGTTTGGCCGAATGGACCGATTCGTATAACGAAGGACAGGTGATGAACCGACTCATTCAAACCGCGCGCATCGCCCACGAAATGCAGCTAGATCAAGCCGTTTCTACGATTGTGAAAACGGTTAAAAATCGCTTGGAAGATTGGCTTAGTGCCGAATCAGGCGAAAGGGCTTTTATATTTTATTACGACAGTACCTGGAAATCGCTTTTGGGATATCCAGCCGGACACGGTCAAGACAATAACCTAAACGACCACCACTTTCATTGGGGATATTTCATTCACGCCGCGTCCTTTTTAGAGGAATTTGAACCCGGTTGGGCCTCTAAGTGGGGTGGAATGATTAATTTATTAGTGCGAGATGCCGCGAGTACCGATCGCAACGACAGACTTTTTGCGCATTTACGAAATTTCAATCCTTACCAAGGCCATTGCTGGGCGAATGGATTTGCCAGCTTTCCTCAAGGAAACGACCAAGAAAGCACGTCTGAAAGCATGCAGTTCAATTCGTCTTTAATTCACTGGGGAAGTGTTATCGGGGATACCGCTATCAGAAACTTGGGAATCTATCTTTACGCTACCGAACAAGCGGCAGTGGAAGAATATTGGTTTGATAAAAATAAACGCAATTTCGCAACCAATCAAACCTACGCGTTGGTATCGCGCGTTTGGGGGAATTCGTACGATAACGGTACGTTTTGGACTGCTGATATCGCAGCTTCTTACGGCATTGAATTGTATCCCATTCACGGGGGAAGTCTTTATTTAGACCATGATACCACGTACATGCGTCGCCTTTGGAACGAAATGGCCAATAATACGGGTATTTTAACCAATCAAGCCAATGATAACCTTTGGCACGATGTATATTGGTCGTATTTGGCCTTTATCGATGCGCCACGCGCCATCAAAATGTACAATTCGTTTCCCAATAGAAATTTGAAATTCGGTATTTCCGATGCCCAAACCTACCATTGGTTGCATGCGCTGAATGCTTTAGGCAGATTGGATACATCGATAAAAAGCAATCATCCACTGGCGGTCGTTTTTAACCAAGCTGGAGATAAAACCTATGTCGCCAAAAATTACTCAAAGGATACGCTTTATGTAACGTATTCCGATGGTTTTAAATTGAAAGTGGCGCCAACTGATTTGGCCAC
>CAMBBZ010000109.1 GCA_945863965.1 Chitinophaga pinensis
CGGAAAATATCGCCTGATTCAACTTCTTGTGTTAATAATGCGACTCCATTCACGCGTAATTCTACCCTTCCGCTTTCATTCATTTGGAATGTTTTGTCATGAGAACCGTATTCTTCGGCTTTTTGAGCCATCAAACCTACGTTGCTCACACTACCCATTTTAGTTGGATCTAATGCGCCATTTTTCTTGCAGAAATCAATACTGGCTTGGTAAACACCGCTATAACAACGGTCTGGAATAATGGCTTTCGTATCTTGTAATTTACCTGCGGCGTTCCACATTTTACCAGAATCACGAATCATAGCCGGCATAGAGGCATCGATTATAACGTCGCTAGGCACATGCAAATTGGTAATGCCTTTATCGGAATTGACCATAGCCAAGGCGGGACCCTGATTCAAAACTTCTTGCAAGTCTGATTCAATTTCCATTCGCTTGTCTGCGGGAAGCTGCTGAATTTTGGCATACACATCGCCCAATCCATTATTAACGTCGATACCTAACGCGCTGAATTCCTCTTGGTATTTTTGGAAAACCGATTCAAAGAAAACGGTTACCGCGGCACCAAAAATGATCGGATCGCTCACCTTCATCATGGTTGCTTTTAAGTGAAAAGAAAGCAACACATTGGTATCTTTGGCTACTTTGATTTGCGTTCTTAGAAAATCTTTTAATTTAGAAATACTCAAAACTGAAGCGTCGATGACTTCGCCGGACTTCAATTTTAGATTGGATTTCAAGGTTGACTCCACTCCATTTGCATTTACAAAAACGATCTCGGAAACGGCATCATTTTCAATACAAACACTTTTTTCAGAGCCGTAAAAATCGCCATCCGTCATGCTCGATACGTGCGTTTTGCTGTCTGCCGACCAAGCGCCCATGCGGTGGGGATGCTTTCGGGCATATTCCTTCACGGCTTTTGGCGCTCTGCGATCGCTATTGCCTTCACGCAAAATAGGATTAACGGCTGATCCTTTAATTTTATCGTAACGGGCTTGAATGTCCTTTTCGATTTCCGTTTGGGCTTCGTCGGGATAATTGGGAAGCGCGAAACCTGCAGCTTGCAATTCGGCGATTGCGGCTTTCAATTGAGGTAACGAGGCGCTTATATTGGGCAATTTTATGATATTGGCTTCAGGCGTATTGGCTAATTCCCCCAGTTCTAAAAGATCGTCGTTGATTTTTTCTTTTTCGGGAAGCAAATCAGCGAAAACGGCCAAAATACGTCCGGCTAAAGAAATATTCCGGGTTTCCACTTCAATTCCGGCTTGCGCGGTGAATGCTCTCACGATGGGTAAAAAACTGTAGGTAGCAAGGGCTGGCGCTTCGTCTGTTAAGGTGTATAAAACTTTGTTCATTCCGTTGTTATTTCTTGACGCGAAGATACCATGATTAATTGTGAATTATCAATTGTTAATTGTCAATTGTTAATTGTCAATTGTCAATTGTTAATTGTAAATTCCATTACATGGATTTGAGTTTGTGTTAAATTGCGTGTTTCGGGGTGGATGAGGATCTTTCAAATTAGGATTCTAAAGAAAATATTATTTTTGAGGCATGATCAAACCTCAAAATGTGAATGATTTTCTGCAAGACGGCTGCGGACGATGCGCCAAAGGGGGTACACCCGAATGCAAGGTGCATTTGTGGACTCAAGAATTGCTCATGTTAAGAAATTTGTGCGTAGAAATCGGACTTACAGAAACCATTAAATGGGGCATGCCGGTATATACCCACAAAGACAAAAATGTTATTATTTTAGGGGCTTTCAAAGATTTCAGTACAATCGGGTTTTTTAAAGGGGTTTTATTGAATGATCCCGAAAATATATTGCAAGTTTCTGGCGAAAACACACAAGATACCCGGCTCATTAAATTCAAATCTATTTCTGATTTATTAGAAAAAGAATCTTGGGTTCGGGTCTTTATTCAAGATGCCATTCATATTGAAGAAAAAGGGTTGAAACCAGAAAAATCGGCTAAAAAGGCCCTTGTTTTGCCCGAAGAGTTACAGTCGTACTTAGACAAAAACCCAATCCATAATGCGGCGTTTCAAAAACTAACACCAGGCCGACAGCGCAGTTGGGTAATTTTCATTAGCGGAGCGAAACAACAAAGTACCCGAGAATCAAGGGTTTTGAAAGCGGTTCCTAAAATCCTTGAGGGAAAGGGAATGCACGATTGAATTATGAATGGTGAATTATCAATTATGAATTATAAATGATGAATTATGAATAGTGGTGGGGAGATTTAAGTTTATGTTAAATATGCGTATTCACAAGGGTGGCGCGCTTAGTGATTTCCGTTTGCCCTATATTCGTGGAACAAAATATTATTAATGCAAATGAATCGCTTATCCCTTATTTCGGCCATCGGCATCGCCGCCATCGGATTCACATCTTGCGGCAATTCGTCTGATTCGGACAAAGAAATTTCCAACACGGACTCGCTTAATGCAGACACGCCCAATTGGGGATTTTCTCCTAAAATGCAATTGTTCGTAGATTCCATTTCTCGGAATTTAGAGGGTATTGATTCTGCTCGAAAATTAGAATTGAATACATTGGCTTCTTACATTACGGAATCGCTCAAAATGGATTCATTGGTGAAGCTAACTTATATATGTACGCACAATTCAAGAAGAAGTCATATGGCTCAATTATGGTCTGCTGTAGCAGCTCATTATTACGGCGTTAAACCGGTTGAAACGTATTCTGGGGGAACCGAAGCCACCGCGTTCAATCACCGCTCTGTGGCCTGTTTGAAAAAACAAGGCTTTGAATTAACACCCTTAAATGAAGAGAAAAACACGCAATACTCGGTTGTTTTTAGCTCTGAAGTACCCGCTATAAAGGCGTTTTCTAAGGTTTATAATGACCCTAGCAATCCACAAAGTGGATTTATTGCGGTCATGACCTGTTCACACGCCGACGAGGCATGTCCGGTTGTAAATGGTGCCTCAAAACGAGCTGCGATACCTTATATAGATCCTAAAATTTCGGACGATACCGACTTGGAATCACAAACCTATTACGACCGGAGTGCACAAATTGCCACTGAGGCGTTTTATGTTTTCAAGCGGGTAAAGGGAGGCATTTAAGTCGTTTTTTACCGACTTGAAGTATAGAGAAATCTCTGTAACCAGCTAAAACCAGTGTTGTTTTAGTCCCTAGAAAAGTGCATCGCTTCTGTTTTCGTATCGCCGATCTTGGCGAATGCGACCGCTGCAATCCGTAAAACTTCCCCCTATTGCCTACCTTTGCATCCTTCAACGTATGAAAAGAGTGGCCCCGTGGGTATTGATTTTGTTTTTTAGCCTTGCTTGGAAAGCGAACGCTCAAACCTTAAAAATTATCCATATAGAAACTCAAAAACCGTTGAGCGGTGCTGTATTATTGCAAGAGCACCCCTTGGTTTCTACTACCACCAATACGCATGGTTTTTGTAAATTGAATGATTTCGATTTAGAAAGACCCATTGAAATAAGTTTAGATGGATTCAAATCACAAAAGATCCTGCTAAAAACGGACACCGGTCTTACCGCTCTTATTTTCTTGGAACCTCAGACCCTGAGAATAAGCGAAGTCATTATTTCGGCAACGCGTTGGCACGAATCGAGTAAAAACATACCGGTTCAAACTTCGAGTGTTAGTGCAAAGGAAATAAGGCTCGGACAGCCGCAAACCGCCGCCGACCTTTTGGATTTATCGGGAAAAGTATTCATACAAAAAAGCCAACAAGGCGGCGGATCGCCTATGATTAGAGGCTTTGCCACCAATCGTTTAATATATACCATTGACGGGGTGCGCATGAACACCGCCATCTTTAGAGGGGGCAATATTCAAAATGTCATTAATTTAGATCCCTATAACACCGAACAAGCAGAAGTCATTTTTGGTCCGGGTTCCGTAATTTACGGCAGCGATGCTATTGGAGGTGTGATGAGCTATCAAACCTTAAGGCCCCAACTTTCATTAGATGAGAAACCCCTGTTTAGTGGCAATGCCGATTTCCGCCATTCCACGGCCAATAAAGAAAAAACAGCCCATTTTGATTTCAAGGTAGGGTTGAAAAAATGGGCTTTTGTAAGCAGTTTTACGCATTGGGATTTTGACCATCTGCAGCAAGGCCGTTTTGGCCCTAGTGATTACCTAAAAACTACTTACGTTAGTCGCATTAACAATACGGATAGCATTATCAAACAGGAGAATCCACTTTTGCAAATACCAACCGGCTACCAACAGAATAATTTCATGCAAAAAGTATTGTTTAAACCCAATGAAAGATGGGAATTTCAATACGGATTGCATTACTCACGAACCTCGAATTTCGGCAGGTACGACCGTCATAATCGCATGAAAAAAGGAAATCCACGCTATGCCGAATGGGAGTATGGACCGCAATCATGGTTGATGCACCATTTGCAAATTAACCACCGCGGATTTAACCAACTTTATGATCAATTAAGTATCCGATTGGCCCAACAGCAGTTTGAGGAAAGTCGCATCAGTCGCGATTTAAATAACCCCAACAGAACCACGCAAACCGAACAGGTAGATGCCACCTCATTAAACGCAGATTTTAGTAAAAGTTTAGGCAAGGAAAACACCCTATTTTATGGCCTTGAAGGGGTGGTAAACGATGTTCGCTCTTTGGGAACTATCACCCAAATAGAGACCCAAGAAACGGTGCTTGGTCCTACGCGCTATCCCGATTCTCGCTGGCGCTCTTGGGGCATTTATGCTACCGATGAACAAGAATTAGACGAAAAATGGACCTTAAGAACTGGAATTCGATACAATTGGTTTGCTTTGGATGCCGATTTCCAAAAGAACCTCAATTTCTATTCATTACCCTTTCAAACAGCCAACCTAAACAGCGAGGCCTTAACCGGAAGTGCCGGTTTGGTTTACCGTCCGAACAGTACATTATTATGGCGCACCAATATCGGAACAGCCTTTCGTTCTCCTAATGTCGACGATATGGGTAAAATTTTCGATAATGAACCGGGAACCCTAACCCTGCCCAATCCGAATTTGAAAGCCGAATATGCTTACAACCTAGATGCCGGGTTAGCCAAAATTTTTGGAGACCGATTCAAATTTGAGATGAGCGCCTATATCACACAGTTGAACAATGCGCTCGTGCGACGTGATTTTCAATTAAATGGAGCCGACAGCCTTTTATTTCAGGGGGAACTGGTACAAATACAAGCCATTCAAAACGCGGCTTTTGCTCGGGTTTTTGGATATCATATTGGCTGGGAATGGAAATGGACTAAACACCTGTATTGGAAAACAGATGTTAATTACCAGAATGGATTTGAAGAACTTGACAATGGAGCCATCAGCCCCTCCCGACATACGGCCCCACTTTTTGGCAGCACCCGCATCCGATATCAAACAACCGCAAGCACATGGGAAATAAACGCGCGATTTCAAGGACAGCGCTCTCACGAAGAATTGGCCGTAGAAGAACGCGGCAAAACTGAAATTTATGCCAAAGACCCTTTAGGACAAACGTTTGCGCCTGCATGGTATACCCTCAATTTTCGGAGCCAATTTCAAATTAAAGAATGGCTTCGCCTTAATGCAGGCATCGAAAACATTACCGATCGCCGCTATCGACCTTATAGTTCGGGACTCTCAGGCGCCGGCCGGAACTTTTATACGAGCTTAAATATTGTGTTTTAGTGAAAACCAATATTTCGTGCGATTACGTTTGCTTAGAAATCGAGAAACGACCAAAAAGGCGATTGACCAAATAGTGCCGAGGGGCAATAACCACAAAATGAAGGCTATAGACAGCGTGCGTTTAGAGAGATCGGCAAAACCCAAGCGAATTAGTTTGTCGAGCAAACGCTGTTTCATTATCACGAATTTACATGCGCCAATCCTGGCATGGATTAATTTCCCATGAAAATGCGATTAAATTAGATGTCAGGTTGTATCGGTTCAGAATTCTACGCGGTAGGCCACATAATAACCCAAACTGCGGTACCGGATGTTATTGGTAAATACGACGTTTTCATAGACAAAATCATTGACCGGACTTCCAATGGAAACTTGG
>CAMBBZ010000110.1 GCA_945863965.1 Chitinophaga pinensis
ATGCGCGACGCAAAAATTACTCAAATTTATGAGGGAACCTCAGAAATCCAACGTGTGGTTATTTCCCGCGATGTTTTGAAGTAAAACCTTTTTAATATTATAATTAAAGGCCGTCTCTTAATCCGAGACGGCCTTTTTTGTGTCTTTGACACCCTTTTAATGGACCTTTTCTGGGTTATAAGCCACCCTTTTTCGTTTAGCGCTGTTTAAAATCAACACTATAGATATAAAATCTTATTGAATCAGACAAATAAACTGGAACCCATTTGGCTTTCTATACCAAGGGGAAATTTGTCACGCCTGAGTCTTTTTTAACAAAAAGTCTTGGTAAGCAATGGCGATACCCTCTTCTAAATTGACTGTTGGCTTCCACCCAGTAGCAAATAAACGACCGGAATCCATCAATTTACGAGGCGTACCGTTGGGTTTGCTCGAATCGTAAAGATGTTCTCCTTCAAAACCAACTACACGTGCTATGGTTTCCGCAAGTTCTTTGATCGTAATGTCACTGCCGTAACCCACGTTTACGAACTGCTTTTCATCGTAATTTAACATTAGATAAACTAAGGCATTGGCTAGGTCATCGGCGAATAGAAATTCCCGCATCGGACTTCCATCGCCCCACATGGTAACCGCCTCCGCATTCGATTCTTTAGCTTCGTGAAACTTTCGAATGAGCGCGGGAAGCACATGTGAATTTTCTGGATGGTAATTATCGTTAAGCCCATATAAATTGGTAGGCATAGCCGAAATAAAATTGCACCCATACTGATCTCTGTAGGCTTCGCACATTTTAACTCCGGTGATTTTTGCAATGGCATAGGGCTCATTTGTTGATTCAAGGAGTCCACTTAACAGATATTCTTCTTTCAAGGGTTGCGGGGCCAATTTCGGATAAATGCAACTACTTCCTAAGAACAACAGCTTCTTAACGTTATTGACATACGCCCCGTGAATTAAGTTGTTTTGAATCATCAGGTTGTCGTACAAAAAGTCAGCCCGATACACATTATTTGCATGTATACCTCCCACTTTCGCCGCTGCTACAAATACATACTCTGGTTTTACATCCGCATAAAACCGTTCCACGGCAATTTGATTTCTAAGATCAAGTTCTTGAGAGGTGCGTGTAATGATATTGGTATAGCCGAGACGCGTTAGCTCTCTAACTACAGCACTTCCGACCATCCCTCGATGCCCTGAAACGTAAATTTTAGCTTCTTTTTCCACGGCCTTTTATTCGAAATAATTTTGGGTATCAAAACCACCCGCTTTTAGATAATCTTGCTTTTGCATCAATCTAATATCAGAATTCATCATGTCTTCTACCAAAGCCGGAAGGTCGTATTTAGGTTTCCAACCCAGTTTGGTATTGGATTTGGTTGGATCGCCTATCAAGAGGTCCACTTCTGTAGGTCTAAAATATTTAGGATCTACAAAAACCACTTCTTGACCGATGCTCAAGTGGCATTTTTTACCTGTTTGCTGTTCGAAGGTATCGCCATTGATTTGGCTTACAAAGCCGATTTCGTTTACACCGCTGCCTTTAAAATCAAGAATAACACCCACATGACCGAAAGCCATTTTAACAAACTCACGTATTTCTGTCGTTTTTCCAGTAGCAATAACAAAGTCTTCGGGTTTGTCCTGTTGCAAAATCAAGTACATGGCTTCCACGTAGTCTTTCGCATGTCCCCAATCGCGCTTTGAGTTCAAATTACCCAAATACAGGCGTTCTTGAAGGTTCAAGGCGATGCGAGCGGCGGCCCGGGTGATTTTTCTTGTGACAAAAGTTTCCCCCCGAATAGGACTTTCGTGATTGAAAAGTATACCATTACATGCATACATGTTATAGGCTTCGCGGTAATTTACCGTGATCCAAAAAGCGTACATTTTGGCTACGGCATACGGACTTCTTGGATAGAAAGGGGTTGTTTCTTTTTGGGGAACTTCTTGAACCAAACCGTATAATTCGGAAGTAGACGCTTGGTATATGCGCGTTTTTTCAATTAAACCTAAAATACGAATGGCCTCTAAGATGCGCAAAGTTCCCAAACCGTCGCTGTTAGCTGTGTACTCTGGAGTTTCAAAACTCACCTGTACGTGGCTCATAGCGCCAAGGTTATAAATTTCGTCGGGTTGAACCTCTTGAATGATGCGAATTAAGTTCGTACTGTCGCTTAAATCGCCATAATGCAATTTAAAACGCGACCCTTGAACGTGGGGATCTTGGTACAAATGATCAATACGATCGGTATTAAACAAAGAGCTGCGGCGTTTAATGCCGTGAACCATATATCCCTTTTTCAAAAGAAATTCGGCGAGATAGGCGCCATCTTGTCCGGTAATACCGGTGATTAAAGCTACTTTCATTATTTTGCAACAAAAATAACGTCTTTTTATATGTTTGCAGTGTTCATTGACCAAGTTTCTCCGCGCATTCGCTATGTTTTGGAGGAATTATTCGCCCGTCGTTTGCACTGCGAGTTAACGATTTATACCGATCAGGCGGCTTACAAAGCCGATTCCTCTCCCTTTAAAATTCAATATGTTACAACGGAAACAAAGGATTTACCCGGTTTTGTGGTTATTCGCGATAACTTCATGTTAGAAGAACAGGTAGATCTTTATTTCACCCCAACGGTTGGACAATTTTTTTTAAGTCCCCGCGCTCAAAACACATTAAATAACAAATTATTAGATTTCCATAATCTCAAAACCGAATCAAACTGTGTCAACCAATGGCTAGAAAAGCCTTTACCTTGTATTTTTACCTCTGATTCCTCTTTGGGTTTTGATGTTTTTGCTATGGCGTTTTATTTTCTAAGTCGCTACGAAGAATTTCAACCTTTTGAATCAGATAATCACGGCCGATTTGGCTTTAAAAATTCAATTGAATCGCAATGGGAAACCCCTTCTGCACCCCATGTCGATATTGCATTTTTTCATTTCTTAAGTGCTATCCATGCCGAACATTTAATATCCCGAGCCAACGTAGTGGCCACCTTCGATATCGATATTGCTTTTCAGTTTAAAGGACGCACGTTAAAAAGGCAAATCGCCTCTATGTTGCGCTTTCCGCATTTGTTACTCAAACGCATAGCGGTACTTTTCGGCGCTGAAGATGCATTTGACCCAAGTACAACCGTTGTGCGTTTCGTTAAAAACAAAAACGTGGAACATCGCATTTTTTGGCTGTGTTCCAAGCGTGTGAAAGGCGTAAACCGTCAGGTTAATCGGAATTACGCACCGTTTCAAAACCAATTACGCGCTATTTCTAAAGGGCACCCAATAGGCCTGCATCCTTCTTTTTCTTTGCATCCCAAAGAAACATGGCAAGAGGAAAAACAATGGCTCGAAACCGTTACCGAACAGACCATCGAACATAGCCGACAACATTTCGTACATTTGTTATTGCCGGATACGTATCACGGACTGCAAAAAATGAATATAACAGACGATTGGAGTATGGGGTATGCCGATAATGTTGGATTCAGGGCTGGCACCGCTTATAACTACCAATGGTTCGATTTATCGCGTAACTCAGCCACCGATCTAGTGATTCACCCTTTCTGCATTATGGACGTTACCGCCAAACATTATTTAGGGCTTAACCCGGATAAAGCCATTGAATTAGGCCAAACATTAAAAGAAATGGTTTTTCTTTTCGGGGGAAATTTTACGTTTATTGCACATAACGAATCGCTATCACAACAAATGGGTTGGAAAGATTGGCTTCCTGTTTTTGATAACTGGGCGAATCCATATAAATCTGTGGATACCCCTAATTGAAATCGGTTGACGGTTTTAATTAGGTCACACCTAATGTGAACGGGTTTGCCTTAAATGCTAATATTGAGTGTCGGAATATTAAAACAAGCTTTGAAATACGTTGACAGACAACATATAGACCCGCGTAAATGGAACGATTGCATTGACAGCGGTCGTTTTTATGTTCCCTATGCCCGGTTTGAATATCTCGATGCCATAAGCGAGAGGAGTTGGGGGGCTGTAATTGAGGGATCTTACGCGGCGGTATTTCCCGTTGCCTATCGCCGGAAATGGGGTGTTATTCCTTACATTTATCAGCCTTATTTTTGCCAGCAACTCGGTGTTTTTGGCAACTCTGCGCACGGGGTCGATGCATTCATTAGTAAACTTCCTTTTTACTTCGTTCGAACGCATCTCAATGTTAACAGTCATTTCGGTCAGCCCAAAGGCGCTCAAATACTCCCTAATTTCGTGAAACCTGCGCCTCATAACCTAGAAAAAGACTGCAATAAAGATGCCTTAAAAAACATCCGTCGCTTACAACAGCTCGACGTTTATTATACCCAAACCAAAGACTTGCGTATGGTATTAAAATTATACGCAGCGGCATGGGGCGAAAAAGCAGGACTCTCGTGGCCCCTTGATTATCGCGCCTTTGAATCGGCCTGTTTATCGTTACAATCTCAAAATCTAATTTATGCCTGCCTCGCGTACAGCGGACATGAATTATTAGGGGCCGCTATATTTATTTTAGGAAATAAGCGCTTGCATTATGTGTGTGCGGCGCCTACTAAAGAAGGCCGTGAATGCGGTATTATGCATGGAATTGTTCAGCATGCGTTGGAACATTTTCCTGATTATGATTTAGATTTTGAAGGGTCCCAAATCCCTTCTGTGGCCGCCTTTTATAAAAAGTTTAGTCCTGTCAACGAAGCATATTACCGAATTGAACGAACTTTGCGGTTATGACGAATCCTTGGGTTCAATCGGCACGTTTGCGAACGCTCCCTTTAGCATTGTCTTCGGTTCTATTAGGAACCTCATTAAGCAATTTACACGGACCTGTTTATTGGGACCTATTTGCTTTGGTTGTGTTCATTTCCGTGGGTCTTCAAATACTCTCTAATTACGCCAATGATTATGGCGATTTTCTAAAGGGTACCGATACCCAAGCGGGCAGAAAAGACCGGATGCTTTCTGCCAATAAAATCCGCCCGCAACAAATGAAACAAGTCTTAATCGGCTTGTCTGGGGCTATTTTTGGATTGGGTATATTCACACTTATGTATGCCTACCGCACCTACGGTTTATCGTCTTATGCGGTTGGTATACTCTTATTTTTTGGACTGTTAGCGATAGCAGCGGCGGTTATGTATACCATTGGGAAAAAAGCGTATGGTTATTCTGGTTTCGGTGACGTATCCGTGATTGTTTTTTTTGGGATTGTTCCTGTTGTTGGGATTGGGGTATTAATGGGTGTGGGTCCGCAACCCTCACTTTGGCTAGGCGGAATAGGCGTTGGATTGTTATCAGCCGCTGTTTTAAACATCAATAATTACCGCGATTTAAACAGCGATAAAAAAAGTGGCAAACGGACATTGGCGGTTAGTATTGGTCCGAAAGCCACCTTGCAGTACCACCGTTTTTTACTCATATTTGGGTTTCTTGGCTTATATGGTTCCTTGGCTTATTACTCGTACCAATTGTTGAGACTTGGGAACTCAAGTTCTTATATTGAAATGCTTTTACTTTTTGGTGTTTTTTCTCCTTCAGCCGTTTTTTTATCGCGTTACTATTCGGAAATGCGGACATTAAAACCCGGCGAACGGGATGCATTAAACCTTCAATTGAAGCGTGTTTCGCTGACCATACTTATTTTGTGTGGGATTCATTTTGGGCTTTCCTTTTACGTTACCTCCCTTTTCAGATAGTTCGGTGAAGGCCAATATTTACCCCTCTAATCCGAATCCTCTTCATCCTTACCCGGTGGTTGGTCGGTTTGTGTTTTTCAATAATGGCCCATTTTCATGATCTTAACCACCGAAAAACACGTATTGCAGTTTATTAAGCCCGCAAAAACCTCGCGAGGCGAATACACCAATAAAAATGTCCTTTTGTTGAGATTAACAACCACTACCGGCACTTACGAGGCCGAGGTTGCTCCTCTTGCCGATTTAAGTATAGACGGCCATTTAAATTTGCACGAAGTCATAGCTCCGTTTTTAGATTACCCGCTTACCATGACTTCTTTAATGGAACTGTTAGAATTCTGCGAACCCTACCC
>CAMBBZ010000111.1 GCA_945863965.1 Chitinophaga pinensis
ACCACCACCCCAAATTCCAAATTCCCACGTACGTAATTTAACGATATCCTCTTTTTTACCGAACATGGGAATGATTACCATGAAACCAACTTTGGCTTTCATCGTCGTATCGGGCCACTCCGGACTAATTAACGTAGTATCCACTTTGCGGTACAAAGGAGGCGGTAATTGCGCCGCTGTTAATTTAGGGATACGCACTTTAACACCATTTCGCAACGTCACATGGTAAGGATTTCCTTCCAAATAGGTCGCAGTGAGGGTATCTCCATTACGTAACTGATTAATATTTACCAAACGATTGAAGGAATCTTTTACCGATTTAACTTGAACATCACCTACCACATCAAACGTGATTTTACCAAATTCATGTCTAGCGCCAGTAACGAAACCATCTGTACCTTTTCTTTCTTTGAGGGAAGTCGTTTTGTTTATTCCTAATTTAGGCAAATTATCATCATTGCGGTTGTCGAAAACCACCTGATTTAAAGGTGAATTAGAATACACAGAACCGGTTTTGATTTCGATTGGGCTACCAGGACCGCCGCTTAATGACAAACCTACGGTGTAGTCACCAGAACGGTTATTAACGAACGTAAAATCGCCCATGTTCACATTAGCCGCATCGGTATTCCTTGCAAAATCTAAATGCAAAACACCCATACTGGCATTTTCACCTTCAATATTATTGTCGTTAAACGTAATGTCTTCAAGCACATATTTAATACCTGCAGAACCTAATTTCTCTAAAATTACATTTCCCTTATTATTGAAAAATGCGGCATTAGAAAAGGTAAATGTTATTTCTTTTGATTCCCGTAGGTCTAAATACGGCGCTGACGCATAAATCATCGGCTCGTTAAAATTCAAATCATGGACTGTTATTTCGGATATTTCAACCGTTTTGCGATACCAAAATGGATCGAAACGTAAAAATTGAACCATATCAGAAACTACCACATGCTTAATAACAACATTATCCGACTCGTTAACTCCCTTCACGACAATTCCCATACCTGGATTTTCAGCATCTCTTGATTTTATAATTACAGGCTCTTTACTTGTTCCCGTAATTTTCAAGCCTCCATTTACAATAATGCGAGCACCTGGTTCAAAAACCAAAGTTTGACCTGCCTCAATATTGAAGGTCTCTCCGGCTTCAATGGTTTTGCTTCCCGAAATCAACATTTCATTGGTTTGGGCGCCAAGCACCGTAAACATCGCAAACGCGATGATTATCGAAAAGATATGAATTTTCTTTTTCATTTTAATTTACTTCACTTGAATAACTAAAGGAGATTCAAACTCCATATTTTTAATTTCATTGTTAACATCGGCTGCTACCACTACCACATAGCGAAGCGCCTCTATGTTGCCTGTTGGAACATTGATAACATCACCTGAAGTTGTTAATAGCTCCGATGATAAACCAACCAAGCGGTATTTCAAATTGGATAATTTGAAATTAAATTTTTGCAAATCCGGATGTGTCGCGTAAAAGGCCAATTGATTATCCGCTTTCAAACGAGCGCGGGAAACAAGACCCCCACTAACACCTTTAGCATATACATACGGAATGGGTAACTTCTGAACGTATACCGAATCGCGCAATAATATCCTTCCATCCTTATTATTCACTTGGAACTTACACCAACCTACAGTTTGAGGGGTGAAAACCACCCGACTTTTTTGTCTGTCTAACGAAGCATTCGGATCTCCACTACAAGTCACCTGACCTGGATTGAGTAAATTAACATAGTGCAATTCAGACGTTTTCCCTTGATAAAAGATATTGTATTTATTGTCTTTTTCTTTTTCAAAGGTTTTAGCAACCGATGTTACTTTTAAGGTCTCTTCTACACCACCCTTTTTAAAACTCAACTCATAAGCACCTACAAATTCAGGTATGAATAATAGGGTATCTTTATTCCATTTATTAAGTTGGAACGATTGGTTGGCAAGCTTAGCACTTACCTGCATTTTTTCATGATTGAAAACCACAATTCGCACCGTATCTCCAGGTCTTACCGCTTCGATATTGTAGGCCATCAAAACCAAGTAGTCGCGATTTTGATCTTCTGTAGTAATGATCCCCCCATTTAGCAATTTCATTTTCAACTTCAAATCTGCTAACCATGTGACCACCACCCCTACCGGTACATGTTTAAATTTCCATTCTACCCATAAATTGGGTTTCTCTGATTTCAAACCATTTTTCAAGTCGTTTTCAAATAGATTTAAAAACTCTTCTCGTTTGGGATTATCTGGAGGTAACGACTCGTAATGTTTTTTAAGAACAACCAACTTTTGAAATAAGATATACCCCTTTTTTAGGCGGATAAAGTAATTATCCGTTAAATTATAGCCATCTGGGTTCTTATAAACCTTGTTTTCAATATCGTAACCAACTTCCTTTAGGAATTCTACTTCTATTTTTGACAACTCTTCGAAAACGGCGGAAATTTCTGGATCGTCGATAACAACCTTAGTAGACTTTCCTATATATTCAGCCATGTTGATATTGGTTCGCAACCAATCAATAGGAATCTGTAACATACTTAAGGAAATAAATATCAAGTACATTACACTGATTAATTTAAATCGAAGTACCTTGGCCTTTTTGACTTTTATGTAATTGCCCATCCCTATCCTTTAATTTTAATTATGGGTCGACCTTTGGAGATTAAACCCTCTTCTTGGCCCAACAAACGTATATTTTCAAACACCAAAACGCTACCAGTTGGTGCTTTTTCTTCTAACTCACGCAACTCATTTCGCAGAAAACGTGTAGATGAATGTAGTTTCTTAAAATCTCCATTGGGCATCGTTACGCTCATATCAAAGTCAACCACTTGCCAAAATGGATTATTCGATTCTAATTTATTCGCATTTTTCATGTCTGAGGGCTTACCGCCCACATCCATTAACGAAACCATTTCATCGGGCTTTAATGTAGATACAAAAGAAGCACGATCAATTTCGGTAGTTCCGTTCTTCATGACCACATCGAATAAGCCCTCTTTTTCTGGCGTAACTTCTAAGATCCACTTTTTACGTTCCACTTTAGCTGCCTTAGACTCAAAGGTAATTCCGTTGCCTTTGGGCACATAGGAACTGTCGAGCGTTACTACAATCGGCTCACCCACAAATCCAGAAACCGAACTTGCCGAGTTAATAAATCGAAACATCGGTGGCACCACCTTGAAACTAGCAAAGAGCCGTTTATCGTTAGCCAACACCTCCAAGGCATAGTCGCCCACGCGAGAAGGCTTATAATACAATTTATATTCAGAACGACCCATCGATTCGAGTTTGATTGGTGATCCGTTAATACGAACAGTTAATTTTTCGTCTGCTGATTTTGGCCTAATTCTAACATCCAGCGGTTCCCCTAAAATTAGATTACGCTTAAATTTTTGCACAAAATCGGTTTCATCGATTGACACAATCTCAAACTTAGGCAGTTCGGATTCTTTTTTCTTTAAGGCTAAAATTGTTTCGTACAACATAACCGTTTTGAAATGCTCAATAATGCTAGGAACTACGCCGTTAGGTGTTCCTTTGAAATAGTAATAAATGGCCTCAAAATCCTGACCTTTACTTGATTTTAACGTAATAAATTCGTCGTCTAAACTTTTATTTCCAATAGGATTGTAAGCCGCCAAATATTTTTTGAAAATGTCTTCTATAATCGGACCCCACTTGCCATTTCTGATTTGAGTCTCTGCAAATTTACTTTCACGCAAGCGGTCACCAATTACGCCTGTGCTTTTCTTAAAGCTATTATACGCTTTTCCAACCTCATTTAATTGGGCCAAACAGGCAAGGGTAACCCCCTTTAGTTTTTCTTGAGGAACCCCTTCTACTTTAAACACATTCAACTCAGAAAGCAATCGCTCGTTGACCATGGTCTGCGATTTCGCCACATCGGGATATTGCAATACATACATACCCGGAGAGGTGAAAAAGATTTGTACGATGAAAATCAAGTAAAACAAAGAAAGTCTCATAAATGAGATATTCTTTGATTTCGTGATTCTAACGGTGAGATTTCCCATGTTGGAAGTTTACTTCTTCAGAATCTCGTTGTACTGTTCGTTGATTTTTTTCAAGTTATCGTTGTAACCCGTCATTAAGGCATTGAACTCAGAAACCGATTGTTTCATGCTGCTCGATTGCTCAACGTTGGAACGCATTTCAGTTTTAATATCATTCACCGCACTTGTCATTTCCTTTAAACCGGTATTCAATTCGCGTAACGTTTCGCTGAATTGTTGCATAGCAGATTGATATCCATTGGTTTGAACCGCAGTGCCCGTTTCGTCCGCATTATCCAACTGCGGAAAAACTTGCTCCCATTGGTATTCCTTTTCGGTTACCTTGCGTTCGAATGCTGAAATTAAAAATACTATCGCTTCCACCGTTAAACCCACGATGAACATTTCGTTTGCGTAGTTCCATCCAAGAAACTTGAACATTGCTCCTATTAATACAATAGCCGCACCAACTCCGTAGACAAAGGTAATTAAGTCTAATTTACCCTTAGTTTCTTTTTGATTTATATTACTCATAGATATGGTTTTTTATAATTAGTAGTCTATTTTTTTAACATATGCTCTTGGAATGAATTCCAACTAGCCGTATTTTGCTGTAGTGCTTTCTTAGTCCCTGACTTGCTCATAATTACAAACGTGATTAACAATGCCACGAATGCAAGTCCGGCAAACACCAACTGATCGGCAAACTTTTTCGATAATTCTTCCTGTACACCCGCAACCAATTTATTTTGCTCCTCGAACTTAACCGAAAACTGATCAAGCGCAATATTCATCGCGCGTTCATTTTGGGCCTGCAACTCTTGGGCTTTTCTAATATCAGCCTGCGTGCGCTCTTGTAATTCGGAAATTGAAGACTTCAACGCGAAAATTTCAGCTTCAGATTCAGTAACACGCGATGTTAAAGCGCGATTCTGTGTTTTTAATGATTCTATTTTTTGCAACGCATCCTCTGGATTTTTTGTCTGTCCGAAAGCGCATGAGAACGCAGTGAGGAACAACGTAACGATTAGTAATCTTGACATTATGATGGATTGTTAGGTGTTGTAAATTTATTCAAATATAAGATAGATTTGGAAATGACAAAAGGTTCAACTAGGCTTTTGTTGGCGAACTCACCAGAAAAGTTAATGAATGCACCCGTATGCCCATTGCCGCTATTCAAAACAAATCCCAAAACCCCAATAGCATGACGCTCTCTTTCCACGAAAGAACGCATGGAAGCTGAAATCTTGAGATTTTTGTTGTTAGACATAAATTAAAAAATTGACTTTTAGAATTAGATGAACTAATTCAAAAAATCTCGGCAAATATATGACATATATGGTATCACTGCTGTCCTAAACGTTTTTCAAGTATAACAAATTTTGTTGATTTTACTGATCTTAACTGTTATAAAAATGCATTTTTCGATTTTGACCCCTCTTTCACCTAAGTAAACAAACTCAATTGTATATTTTCGGGCTCCCAATGGCTGCTTTTTTCGAATGGTTTGTTGATGAATTGATTCAGTTCGATTTTTGCAAACAAATGCAAACGCAGCGCATTGATCAAATTGGACAGGTGCCATTTATACTTGGCCATTTGCTGTAGTGCCTTGAGCAGAACAATGGCAATTAAGGATGTCCATATTTGGATTTTAACAGCATTCTCACTCGTGCCCACAAAAGATTTGATGCGCAAGTGGGATTTGATGTGCTTAAAAAACACCTCAATGTTCCATCGCTCCTTGTATAACTCAGCAACGGTGGCGGCTGTCCACTGTTTATGGTTGGTTAAAAACACCAGTTCTTGTCCAGTTTCGGGATCTATGTATTCTACTCTTCTAAGTGTGTGAGGGTAGTTCGAGCTAGATTTTTGTCCGATGAGTTTGATGTTGTCATCGTAAACAAACCCTGATTCAGTGTCCGTTTCATAAGCTTTCGTGACCTCGTAATTCATGTTGTCCTTGGCCCTTGTAACGAAATA
>CAMBBZ010000112.1 GCA_945863965.1 Chitinophaga pinensis
GGTGAATTAATGATGCAAACATTAAGGAGTCACGACCAGTTCAATACCACAATTTACGGTCTCGACGACCGCTATCGCGGCATCTCAAACGAACGTCGGGTCATCTTTATGAATGAAAGTGACATAAAAGTACAAGGGTTTATAGCGGGTGATCGGGTAGACTTATATAACAACCACGGAGGCAGAGAACGAATAGCGCGGAATTTTATCATAGTTGCATTTAGCATCCCTGAAGGCTGTGCCGCCACGTATTTCCCCGAAACCAATGTGTTGGTGCCGATTGATAGCGTCGCGAAAAAGAGCAATACGCCCACGAGTAAAATGGTGATTTTGCGCTTGCGCAAGCATGAAGAGGCGGTATTGGCGTAGTTGGAGCTTTGTATCGGGTACCTTATCTTTGTTTGTTATAAATGAAGCGTTCGAAACTCTTGATGGTAAAGCGAAAATTAGGGCTCTTGGCAGCACTGATAGTTGCTTCCTTGGGTGTTTCGGCTCAGAACAATGGGGTTGACTTTGATGGTGTCGACGATCAGATAAATATAGGCAATACGATATATAGCAATGGGGTTCAAACCTTCACTATTGAATGTTGGATTCGACCGTCAAATACGGCGGCCACTGGAACGGGTTATCATGCTATTTTTGGTTATCAAGATTTGAATAGCAGCTTAGCTGTTTCGCGGAATCCTTCTTTGTATATGAAAGGCGGTAATTTACATACCGACTTGAACGATGGAACTACTCGTTACGATTTCTTAACGACGAATTTGAGGTTGTTGGCAGATAAGTGGGTACACGTGGCATGGGTCAAAAGTGGAACTACCCAAACAATATTTGTAAACGGCCATTTACTTTACAGCCGTTCGGCGCCAACGAACGTGCGTATTTACGGAAATTACCAAATTGGTAAAGTTGATAATTATTGGGACGGTGATATTGATGAGGTTCGTTTTTGGAGCACTGCAAGAACCCAAGAAGAAATTATTGCCAATATGAACCAACCTCTTGTCGGTTCAGAAACCGGTTTGGAAGCGTATTACAACTTAAACGAGGGCACCGGTACCACAACTGAAAATCAAGCAACCAAAAATACCGCTAATTCTTACGATGGGACTCTAACCAATGGACCTATTTGGACAACGGGACTAACGGCGTTAAAAGCATTTAATGCGGTAGACGTAGATGGTACGGATGATGCCTTATTCGCGCGAATTAAAACGATCAATACGAGCAAATTTACGATAGAAGCCAATGTGTATTTAAAGGCCTATAATGGATCTCGAAATCAGAATATTATTGGAATTTTTGACGATTCAACGGGGTCTTCCCAGCGCATTAGTTTATTTGTAAACACGTCGAATAAATTATCGGTGTTTGTTCAGGGGGGCTCAGGCTCTGCTACCATTTCAGGTGTTCAAAATTTCCCCACAGGAAAGTGGTTACGCGTATTTTTAACTTACGACCTAGGGAGTATCAAGGTGTATTATATCGATCAAAATAGTTCGAATACCTTCAATGGTTCCCTTGGATTTACGGGTATTTCCTTAGATGGTGTCGATTATCTTTGGGCTGGTAGTGAATTTCTTCCTGGAATCAGTAACGTAACGCCGGGTGGTATTCGCATCGATGATATTAGAGTTTGGTCTAAGGCGTTGAGCACGACCGAAGTGACTCAATTTACCGATAAAATAGTCCCCTTTGGCACCTCGGATGTGCTGGCTCAATACAATTTGGATATTGGATCGGCCGGTAATTCGAATGCGTCAATTGCCTATTTCCCCTGTTCCTTTGGCAATCGCTATTTAACCACATACAATCTAGGTATGTCCGGAAGCGCTTCTAATTTAATTGCACAAGACAGCAGTAGTTGGGCGGTTTTTAATTGGATTGGCGGTACGAATTCCGTTTGGACTACCGCTTCAAATTGGGCAGAGAAAATAGCGCCACTTGCTTACTCCGACATTGTTATTGGCGCCAATTCATCGAATGTGCCTGCATTGCAAGCCTATACAGGTGTGCGTTCTTTAAATATTGCTTCCGGTAAAAAGCTCAATATAAACGGCAAAACGTTGAAAATATTTCAAGAGTATTCCGGTACAGGCACCCTAACAGGTAGCACTACTTCCAAACTTCTATTTGGAAATGTTACTCAAAACCTTACGTTTTATATGGATCAAACCACCGATGCTACGACCAACGCATTGTCTGAAATTAGCCTAGGGCATTCTGGAAGTGTTTCTATGGGTAACAAAGTGTGTTTGTACCAAAAATTAACGCATCAATACGGCGATTTCAATACGAATGGTAATTTGGTATTCAAAAGTAACGCATCGGGAACGGCCATGGCCATTATTTACGACGATGCCCGATTTAGTTTTTTGGGGAATGTGGTGGTAGAATCTTATTTCCCGGCCAAAAGAGCCTTTAGGTTGATTTCAAGCCCGGTTAACAGCACCGGAACTATTTATGCCAACTGGCAAGAAGGTGGGTCTAGTAGCGCTGGATTTGGAACGCATATTACGGGTGGGGGTGCTAATGGTACCGATGCCACTGCCTCTAGCAACGCCTCGATGTTTACGTTTAGTAATGCCAATCAAAATTGGGCTGCCGTTACATCAACCAATAACGCGACCAACGATAAAATCACCGCCGGTACCCCTTATCGATTGTTGGTGCGCGGTGATCGTACCGTTAGTTTGTCAGCCAATGCGCCAACACCAAACAACACCGTATTACGTGCTTCTGGGGCGTTAAATTTGTCCGATATTACCACTTCGGTACCAAGTGGTACAACGGCGAATACAGATGTTTTGGTGGGTAACCCGTTTCAAGCCCCCGTAGATATAAATGAGATATTAAGTTCGTCGTTTTTTAATGTTAATATGAAAACCGACGTTATGTATATTTGGGATCCCACCATAAATACACGAGGTGCCTATGTTACCGTTAGTTTGCCCAATGGAACTAACTCATCGAACTCAGCGGCAGGAAAATATTTAATGCCGGGACAATCGGCATTTTTCAAGACAAGGAATAATGGATCTGCGAGTGTAACTATGGCATTAACTAAAATCGCCGACGTGACCCGTAATCAAACGTTCAGAGAGGGAAGTACGGAGTCGGAGCTGGTTATTCAATTGTATCAAAAAGATTCTTTTGAAATGGGAAGTAGGGTGTGTGATGCGGCGGTTGTTAAATTTTCCGATGCCTACGATTCAGAATACACTATCGATGACGCCACTAAAGCCTTTAACTTAGATGAGAATTTAGGATTTAAAGATGCGCAAGGTATATGGTACAGTATTGACAAGCGTTTCCTTCCTAGCTTCGATGATACCTTAATTTTGAGTCTAAATAAACACCGCCATAGCACGTATACGTTGCTGTTCAAAGGTCAAAATTACGAGGGTCTTACGCCTTATTTGTTAGATAAGTATACCCAAACTTATACGGCCATTGATGTGATTAACGGAACAACGTATTCCTTTTCAGTTTCAGATGAAGCTTCAAAACAAGAAAATCGTTTCCGTATCGTGTTTAACGATCTACAAAACAAGGAGTACGTAAAACCGACGGCGTTACGGGTAATGCCCAACCCGAGTAATGGAACATTTCAAATAGAACTTCCCCAAGGAACGGATATCAAAGATGTTAGGATGACCGATATATTAGGACGAGAAGTATCCTTCAATGCCAAAGAAATTGGTAAAGGCCAATATCAAATAGAATCAAATTCAAGAATACACGAGGGGCTTTATTGGCTCAACGTATCGAACTATTCGATACATTTAATCGTTAATTAATTCACTCCCAATGTTCGCAAGCAGAGTGGCACTATCTTTGCAGAACTTTATTATGATGAAACATTTTCGCCTGAATGCAGCTTGGTTGAAAAATACATTTTTGGGTTTTAATGTATTAGTAGGTCTGGCGTTGGTGGGGGTGTCGCCCGTAAAAGCCCAAGAATATTGTGGCTATCCCGAAGTTTATAAATTAAGTACTGTTACCCTTGATACGTCCACGCGTGCCACCCACAAAGTGACCGATGTTATTCAAAATCGATCTGGTATTTGGACCCTCGGATATATCAATTCCTCAACGGTTGCCGACGATTTAAAGGGCTTGTTAATTACCCGCTTCAACGATACCGGTAAATTGGAATGGCACCTGCGATTGGATGCAAATCCGCATAATTATTTTGTTCCCAAAATGGCCTCTACCGATGATCAAGGGGTGGTTGTTATAGGAAATACCCAAAGAGTTACCAATGGACTTACCATTCCGTGGATTGCGAATATTAGTGCCGGTGGAACCTTGCGATGGATGCGAGAACTAAATCAGATTCCTGGTGTTCCTGGGTCTGCTGTATTTCATAATGTGGAAGTGAAGTTTAATGGGGAAATTTGGGCTGTTGGGGGTGGAGCCGTGAACGGCATTCATATGCCCATTCTAATTAGACTGAATCGCTTTGGAAATCTTATTAACGGTCGTGCCTTTATTGAACCCACCCAAACCTTGCCTTTTGTGTCGCGTTGGCATCATTATAAAGACGTTATTCCGTGGGGCAGTTTGGGGAATCAAATGCTACTAGCGGGTGAATATCAAGCGCCCAATCCTCTGAATCCTGCCTTAATTTCAAACTTCCAGCCGGTGATTTCCCTTTTTGATAGTTTGGGGGGATTTGTAAAAAATATCTTTCTACAATCCGAATTATCCACCTTTGAATATAGAGTGAACGAAGTAGTTCGCTCAACCCGACACCCCTCCAGGGTATTTGTGGTGGGTTCGTTTAGAGACGCTGCCCTTACTCCAAAAATAAACCTTTGGGCCGCTTGTTTGGATGTCGATAAAGACTCCATCCTTTGGCAAAATACCTACGATACCATCGAATCATGGGCGCAACGCGCTTATTTCGATCGCGATAAACTCATGGTGTTGTATAAAGCGGTGCGTACAGATGGCATAATCGCCGACGGTATCATGCAATTGGATTCCTTAGGCAATTGGGAGTTTGTGCACCATATGAAAGTAGGCGATAAAGCCGATTTTGAAGATTTTGTATTCAAACAAATCAGAAGTAGTTATCCCCTACGCGACGGTGGCTTAGTCATTGCGGGTAATACATCTACCCTCGATACTGCCCATTTGGTTATGGCTTGGACCAAACCCTGCGACGCCACGTTTTGCACCAATATTGCGTACACCGTAAAGTCTAAAAAAGCTACAGGTTTGGTAAAACGTGCCACCAAAGGACATTCGGAGGTTACTTTAACCCTCGCCAATATCAATGCCACCCAATCACAAGTCCCCAAATTCAGGCAAACCGTTGGCTGTCGGTTCTGTCCCATGCCTATAATCAATGTTTCCGACGTTATTTTATGCGACTTCCCCTTGTTCCACCAGCAAGACATTTGGGATATCTACTCGGAGGTTACCTGGAACGACGGCGATAATGCCAAGTACAAATCCTTCGATAGGGTAGGGATGTATTGGTTGGTAAAGCAGAACGCTTGCGGAACCGTGCGCGATACGTTCAGGATTTCTAAAGAAAACAGACCGGTTAAGGTATTGAACGACAATGAATATTTCTGCCGTGGACGTTTATTTACCCTAAAAGGGGCGCAACCCAATCCCGGAACCTTTTTCTACAATTGGTCCGATGGAAGCAGTGGTTCTGAGAAAAATGTATTCGAAACCAAAACATTAAGCTTAACAACTTCTTCACCGGGCTGTGGTTCAAGAACCGATGTGGTAAATGTATTTCAGGCCAATTGCGATTGTGAAATTTGTGTCCCCAATGCGTTTACCCCTTACAATTCTGATAGTAAAAACGACGAATGGCTACCCCGAACCGATTGTAAATATGCCAATTGTGCCATCAAAGAAGGCAGTTATCGCATATACAACCGCTGGGGTGAGAAAGTGGCCGAAAATCCGATAAATGTGGCTTGGAATGGTACAGATGCCAAAGGCGATTTTGTAGCCCGTGGCGT
>CAMBBZ010000113.1 GCA_945863965.1 Chitinophaga pinensis
TATTTCACTCACCTTCTTGCCAGACTCTTGCTCCTTAAGCACTTTCAAAATCTGTGATTCTGTAAATCTTGTTTTTTTCATTCCTTTTTGCCAGTTGTTAAATATAAGTCTCTATTTTTAAACTGTCGCAAAAAAGCGGCCCGTTACCACTACAATATTATAAATGATCCATAAATTAAAATTGATGAATTTTAATCAATAATTGAGTAAATTTAACGCCTGCTTTAAATTCCTCGACCTTCCCAATACTTAAATCTTGCAACCAATTCGGTGAAACATCATTTTTTTTCTGCTGCACGGGAGCTGCGATTTCTAGCGGAAACTATTTTTTACCTAAGTAAGTGATCGGCAACTTCCACTGTTTGCAAAACCTTCAACTCAAATTACTAATTTGACATCACTAAACTTTTAGTCCAACAACTGAGGAGTATTATAAATCACTCCAATACCTCTCTGATGCCCATTGCCATTAAGTTAAAGGCCATCACCAATACCATGATTGCCAAACCCGGTATAATAGCCAAATAGGCTTGATCTAATACCAAATACCCCAAGTTTTCCTTCACCATAATGCCCCAACTCGCTGTGGGCGGCGCTACCCCCAAACCCAAAAAGCCCAAGCCCGCCTCCAATAAAATAGCAGCAGCAAAATTGGTAGTAGCCAATACCGTTAAAGACCCCGTTAAATTGGGCAAAATATGATTTAGTAGAATTCGCGTATTAGAAAAGCCCGTGATTTTTGCGAATAATACAAACTCCTGATTTTTTAATTGCAAGGTTTGGCCTCTAACAATTCTCGCTACCTCTACCCAAGTAGACAATCCCGTAGCTATTAGGACTTGATAATATCCCTTCCCCAAATAAACACTCAAGCCAAGAGCTAATAACAAGGTAGGAATCGACCAAAAAACCGTGATCAACCAACTCAATACCGCATCAACAACACCCCCAAAATATCCGGCTACTAGACCAACTGCCACCCCAATAAAAATACTTAATAACATGGCTAAGAAACCGATACTCAAAGAAATGCGCGCGCCTATAATTAAACGGCTTAAAATATCCCGACCAAAATTATCGGTACCCAAGTAAAAATGAAACCGCTCCACTTGACCGCTTTCCAATTCAGCACGATCAAATGCCAACATCATGTCTGACTTTTCGCTCTTAAACCTAAGGGTATCGCCAGACCAAACCGCTTCTCCCTTAACACTTAATAAAGCTCCTTGCCCCTCATCGCCACGCAACCAATACCAAAATTGTCGTTCGTTCACACGCTTTAATTGGACACCTGTCTTTGTTGAACCCGGGCCCAATTGCGCCCATTCGGGCATCAAGCGATTGGCTTGCGGACTAGAATCCTGAGTAATACCGTATCCCAAAATGGAAATCAAAAGGAAGCAGCCACAAATGAGGGCTCCTATTTGAAAATACCTATGGCGTAATAACTTTTTCAGCACGTAATAAGCGTTTATTGCGAATATCAAGCGCCACTATTATGGCGGTAAACGCCCATAATGGCACGGCCAATTTATCGTATTGGCTGTAATTATTCAATACTGCATGAGAATGGTAGGCAACCAAACCTAAAAACACCATGTACGTGGTTAACCGGATTTTTAAAGACGTTGTGGTGTAGATGATACTAAAGGCGCTCGAAAGCGTGGCAAAAACAATTCCCAACCAAAAAAACATCCCTACAAAACCCGTTTCACTCATTGCCGAAAAATATTCTGAATGGGCGTCGCCGAGATCACCCGATTGGGTGCTGATAATCGTTAGTTCGCTGCTCTTTTGAAAAGGACCGTATTGGAAAACATAGGTTCCCGGACCAAAACCGAAAATAGGTCGCTCCGATACCATCCGAGCTGCACATTTCCAGCGATTGATACGCTCCAAATTGCTCGGATCTGTGGAAATATTACTTACCGATTTCACATGGCCCTCCAACTCGTCGCTGCTGCCCTGTTTATTCGCCTCCATGGCAAATTGAATGTCGTTTTGCTTTAAAATCGCTGTTAATCCAACCACTAAGAATGCCAACACAATCCAATAAAAACGCACCCGAAAACGCGTCAATAAATAAGTCCCCATAGCCACAATTAAACTCAGCCACGTAGCTCGGGTAAAGCTCACCAATATGGCAAACAGCAGTACCACCAACAAAAACACCAATACAGGTCCCGCAGCCAATGGCATGTTAAACTGTCGTACATAAAACGCGTAAATCAATAACACAAAAACCACATAGGCCATGGCCGCTGCATACATTCCGTGATCTGGAAAAAAGGGCCAAGAAATTCCATAGCTTGCCGAACGCGAAAAGTCGTATTGCGCATGCATCGCCAAGGTGTAGCCAACCATCACGAGCGTAAATACCGTGAACCACTTTAAATAGAAATGGATCCGTTCGTAGTTCGAAAAGATCAACAGTCCCAAATAAAAAAACAACGTAATGTACCATGTGCGCGCTAAACTAAACTTGGCACTTACCACAGGCATACTTGAAAATAACGTTGCAATCCAAAGCCAAGCCAGGTACAACGATACGAAAAGTACCACGGGATGTTTTAAATAAAGCAGATTCACAGCCCGTTCCTTATAAACATGAATACCCAATAGCACAAACAAAAATATATATACGGGCTCGGTAGGTAAAGACAAGCCCAATCCACCGCCCAAATCTTCAATATTAATGGCTAAAGGAGTAAGAGCCCCGAAAATCAGTAAGGCTTTCTCGGTGTATAAAACACAGGCATACACCACTAATATAGCCGGTGGAATTAATAATACCCAAAATACGGATGCCATTGTGGCCCAAACCATCCCTGAAACCGCAAGAAGCAAAACCAAAAACAACCGGCTTTTGGACCTTGAATCAAGTCGATCTAAGGATACCTGCATGAATTATTTCTTTTTAGTGAATAATTCAATGGTAATCAAAACAACGGCAGTGGCAAGGAACGTACCCAATACCGATAGCATTAATACGAAAGAACGTTTAGGCCAAAATTTTATTTCTGGAACCGTAGCTTCCTCAACCGTAAACTTATGCGATAAACGCTCGCCTACGTCGACCTGTCGCTTTTCAAACTGCGTAATCAAATTGCTCTCCTTCTCTTCCTCGAGTTTAATCAACTCGTTCAACGCAATAAAATCACCTCCATTGGCTACCAGCGACTTTCTCTCGTCGAGCAATTCTTGCAGCTGACCGGTGCGCCCTGAAGATTGTGCTTTATAAATTTCTTCTGCTAAGGCACGCGACTGTTCCTCATAGTTGGTAATTCCTTTAGTACCTAACACGCGTAATTCATCTTTAATATTCTGAATTTTCCGTTGTTTTTCCTCTAAAGCCCGACGCACAATATCCAACGCAGGAGTCGCTATTTGATTTTGAACTTCCGTTTTGATAGAATCAAATAACAGCGCAATTCCATTGGCTAATTTGGCCGCCATTATGGGATCTTCGTCTAATACCTCAACTTTTATACTTAAATAACGAGTACGCTCGAAATTGAAGTTTTCTTTAATTTTATTATCTAATGCGTACTTAGGAAATTGTTCTTTTTTCGGATCGATCCCATAATGCTTCATCAAATCAAAATTGCGCACCAAACGACCGAGTAAGGTACCGGATTGGATAATTTGAAGGGCTTTTTCTGCTTCTACCTCTTCCCCAAACTCGAGGGGATCTTGTTGGCGCTGATTTAATTCGGTGAGCAGCGCGTTGGAAACAGAATTGTTTTTGGTGGGATAGAAAATGTGCTGGGCCTTGTACTTCGGCTTGGTAATAGCAGGATGTGTTACTACAATCGCAATTAATGCTGCAACCGCGCAACTAATAAGAAAAACCTTCCTCCAACGCCAGAAAAAATTCACGACGCTAATAAGGGTTATCGGTTTTACTTGAGACTCGTCTATTAAGTTAATGGTTGATGGAGAATTAGGTTCTGGGGTCATAGAAAATACAATGGGCTTCAAAGATATTTAAACGATGCTTTATGGCATTGTATTTCTCAAGATTTCTTGAGTTTATCCACAAAAATGTCACGAAAACATACTAAAAGTCAAAAAAGCGCAACGCCAAATCAATTTCGTGATCGTTTTTATCATTGCTGTCTTCAGATAAATATACCTGCGACACCCGAAACCCTTGTCGGTCTAGCGTAGCAATTATGGCTCTAACATACGTAGTATTGACCTTGATATTTACTTTCAAACGGCTAAACTCCAATTGACTCACCATAAGGCCAATAACTTTTGCCCCGTTTTCTTCTATCCACCTTGCCATAGTGGCTGGAGAATAATCTTTCTCATCCATTTCTAAAACCAATACCGCTCCCATACCCCGATACGTGAGCGACTGAGTAATGAGTTTATTTATTTGTTTTTGATCAATCGAACCGATATACGAACCAGAAGCATCTACCACCCCAAGAACGGACAGTTCGTTCGACGCCAATAAAGGCACCAACTCGTACAAATGCTGGTCTTCTAGGGCTTTAGGCGCATGGGGATTGGAGGCCACCACGTGCATCAATTCTTGCGATTTATTGGGTAACGCATACAAAGATTGCAATCGGCAATAGTTGTAAATTGTTTTATTTTCTAAAATGGGCAATTCAGAAAATCCTTGTGTTGCCAAGTAATCTATTGCGGTTTCCACCGAATCGGTGGTGCGCAATGCATGCAGTTGTTCAGAAATGAGTTCCTTGGCGATCATGCACCAAATATAGCAGAATTCTCACGAAATCACCATTTATGTGTTTCATCATTGTGCCAAGAATCTTGTAATTTCATGGCGCGTTCGATTAAATCTCTTACACAACCATGACCACCTTCGGCCTGACTTACATATTCTGCCACTTCCAATACATCCGAGCACGCATCTTTTGGACAACAGGCCAGCCCCGCCAATTTCAACACCGGTACATCGGGTAAATCATCGCCCATATAGGCCACTTCACTGGCTACCAAGCCCGTTTTCTTTAGGAAATCGCCGAACGCCGCCGTTTTTTCAGATTGACCTAGGTAAATATGTGTAATGCCCAACCCTTCAAACCGCTTGCGCATGCCCTCTGATTTTCCCCCAGAAATAATTCCGACTTGATATCCAGATTTAACCGCATGCTGCAGTGCAAAGCCATCTTTAATATTAACAGATCGCAACATATGGCCTTCCTCGGTTACGAGCACATGTCCGGGCGTCATTACCCCATCTACATCAAATACAAAGGCTTTAATCTGTTTAAACTGGGGAATTAGGTTCGGCATCTTATTGAATTATTGAATTACCAACCTAGAACCCAAGCAAAAATCAATGGCGCTACTATGGTAGCATCGCTCTCCACAATAAACTTTGGTGTGGTAATGTCTAACTTACCCCAAGTAATTTTTTCATTGGGAACGGCTCCAGAATAACTTCCGTAACTGGTAGTACTATCGGATATTTGACAGAAATACGACCAAAAAGGAATATTTTCCATTTCCATATCTTGGTACAACATAGGCACCACGCAAATCGGGAAATCACCCGCGATCCCGCCACCAATTTGGAAAAAGCCCACCCCTTTGCCTTCGCTGTTTTTCACATACCAATCGGCCAAATAGGGCATATACTCAATCCCACTTTTCATGGTAGATGCATTCAATTCACCCTTAATAACATAACTGGCGAAAATATTCCCCATGGTAGAATCTTCCCACCCTGGAACCACGATAGGCAGGTTGCGCTCGGCTGCCGCCAACATCCAACTGTCCTTCGGGTCTATTTCGTAATACTGCTCGAGTTCCCCACTCAGCAAGATTTGGTACATATATTCATGCGGGAAAAACCGTTCGCC
>CAMBBZ010000114.1 GCA_945863965.1 Chitinophaga pinensis
ATATGAAGGTTTTTAGCGACCCGTTGGGCCAATGTGGCGGGAATTTTTTCCAATACCAACGCAAAACAGCCCGCTTCTTGCAGCAGCTGACTATCGGTAATGAGCTTTTCCGCTTCCTCCTCTTCCTTCGCTCGAACGGTATACGTGCCAAACTTGTAAATACTCTGTGGCGTTAGTCCTAAATGACCCATGACAGGCACTCCAGCCGTTAAAATTCGCTGTATGCTTTCAATGATTTCAGAACCGCCTTCCATTTTAATGGCATGTGCGCCGCTTTCTTTCATTATTCGTATCGTTGAGTTCAACGCTTCCTTACTGTTGCCCTGATAGCTTCCAAAGGGAAGGTCAACGACCACCAGCGCACGGTCAATAGCTCGTACCACGCTGCTCGCATGGTAAATCATTTGATCAAGCGTAATAGGTAAGGTGGTTTCATGTCCCGCCATAACATTTGAAGCGCTATCGCCGACTAATATAACGTCGATACCCGCGTCGTCAATGATTTTTGCCGTTGAATAATCATAGGCGGTAAGCATGGATATTTTTTCCCCTCTTAGCTTCATTTCGCTAAGTACGTGGGTAGTGACTTTCTTTATTTCGCGATGTACAGACATAATTTCTAATGCAATATTTGACAATATTTATTAGAACCTATGCATTTTTGTCAAAATATTGACCGAATACCTCTGTATTTTATTTGAATTACGGGGTTTTCGATACCTTTGTGAATCATGAGGCGGATTTTTTTAATTGGTTTAGGACTTTTGTTAACGCTTAATTTTACCCTGAGTAGCTGCGATAACGAAGTCGATGTCAATGCCGATTGGAAAGAAATCTTAGTGGTTTACGGCCTTCTAGATCCACTCGATTCGGTTCAATATATTAAAATCAACAAGGCTTTTCTAAATGAAAATCAAAATGCCCTCCAGGTAGCGAAAAATCCCGATAGCCTCTTTATCAAAGATGCCCGCGTAACCCTGTTGCACATAAATTCCGGTAAAATAATTACCCTTCAGCGGGTTGATGAAACCATCAAAGAACCCGGTATCTTCGCTCAAACCCCCAATTATTTATATAAAACTACCGAGCCCATACTTGAAAACGAACCGTATAAATTGTTTGTTGAAAGCGGTCTTACGGGTCAACGTATCGAGGCCGTTACTTGGACCCTGCGCAAGGCACGTATTGAAGCGCCATTCAAAAGCTCCAATCCGGTTTTTTCATTAGGCGCCAAATTTATTGTAATATCCTATGTGCCCGGTTGGAATTCCTATGCATATGATATAAAAATGCGGGTTAAAGTTGACGAGTTTAATAAGGCCGATACGGCATTTTTACGCACCCGCACACTCACTTGGAATGTGATTACTAATTATGTGGTTCCGCGTAATACTACCGCCGCCGTTTTACATCAAATTGAAAGAGAATCATTCATGCAGTTTTTGGCATCCTCTTTAGACTCTTCCAAAACCATCGTACGCCGTTTTAAAAATATATCCGTCGAATATTATGGGGGAAGTCAGAATCTGATTGATTACATATCCGTAAACGAACCCAGTATTGGTATTGTTCAAAAAACAGCCGAATATTCCAATATTGAAGGCGGTATGGGCTTGTTTGGTTCGCGCTGTCGGCAAGAAATAGGAACCTCCAATTTTGAACCGGCGAGTGTAGGGATTTTGCAAAACAATAAACTTACGGCTCCGCTCAATTTCATTCGGTAAAGCCAATTGCTTTTTCGTCAATGTAGGTGGCAAGCGTAAAGGAGGAAAGCCCATTCCCTCCTAGTATTTAGGATTTATCTTGTCAACCCTCTGAACACTTATAATGGTTCCGTATACCGTTTCGGATCCTCCATAGCATTGATCACACTCGGAAATCAAGCACCTGATTCGGGTTGTTGAGGTTTTAAACACACTCAAAAATCAATATGCTAGGTTCGATTTGTTTAGGCCGGACCTTTGCCCCAATCCTAAATCATAAAAAAGTTCGGATCGTTATAAGTTAGGTTTTAACCACACTCAAAAATCAGCAAAACAAGTTCAAGGTGTTTAAGGTTGGGCATTTAACACACGCAAAAAAACAGCAAATTCAGTTCGAGTTGTTTAATCTTGGGCATCTGTCCTTCGTGGATATCAAGTGGCGGTCCAATTTTGGGCTTCTTTTACCCTCAAGGCCGACCTTTTGTCGTTTGTTAATGGATAAATAGGGCCTCGTACTGACAGGTCGCGACATTTTGACATACTGAATGGGTCTTTTCAGACTTGGCATTGCATTTGTAACAAAAGGGCAAAAAGCATCTATAACCATGAGCAAAATAATTGGAATTGACTTAGGAACTACGAACAGCTGCGTGGCTGTATTGGAAGGTAACGAGCCCGTAGTAATCGCGAACAGCGAAGGACGTAGAACAACCCCTTCCATTGTAGCATTTCTGGATAACGGAAACGGAGAAAGAAAAGTAGGAGATCCGGCAAAGCGCCAAGCGATCACCAACCCACAACACACCATCAACTCGATCAAGCGTTTTATGGGTGAAAGCTACAGTTCAATGGTAGGTGAAGCCGGTCGTGTTCCTTACGAAGTAGTAAAAGGAGAGAACGATACCCCCCGTGTTAAAATTGGCGATCGCCAATATACCCCTCAAGAAATCAGTGCAATGGTCCTTCAGAAAATGAAGAAAACCGCTGAAGACTACTTAGGACAAGAAGTAACGCGTGCCGTTATTACGGTACCTGCGTATTTCAATGATGCTCAGCGTCAAGCCACTAAAGAAGCTGGTGAAATTGCCGGTCTAAAAGTGGAACGTATCATCAACGAACCTACAGCGGCGGCATTGGCCTATGGTTTAGACAAAACCAACCGCGATATTAAAATTGCCGTTTATGATTTAGGTGGTGGAACCTTTGATATTTCAGTTTTGGAATTGGGCGACGGTGTTTTCGAAGTGAAATCTACGAACGGTGATACCCACTTAGGCGGTGACGACTTTGATCAAGTAATCATTGATTGGATGGCCGACGAATTCAAATCAGAGGAAAATATAGACTTACGTAAAGATCCAATGGCCTTACAGCGCTTGAAAGAAGCCGCAGAAAAAGCCAAAGTGGAACTTTCCAGCAGTACAGAAACCGATATCAATTTACCCTATATTACAGCCGTTGATGGAGTTCCTAAACACTTAGTTCGCAAACTTACCCGCGCCAAATTTGAGCAATTGGCCGAGCGTTTAATCAAAGGAACCCTTGAGCCTTGTAAAAATGCATTGAAAGATGCAGGTATGACCGCTAGCGATATCGACGAGGTAATTCTAGTAGGTGGATCAACGCGTATCCCAGCCATTCAAGAGTTGGTAAAAGAATTCTTTGGGAAAACCCCTTCTAAAGGTGTGAATCCCGATGAAGTGGTTGCTTTAGGAGCCGCTATTCAAGGCGGTGTTTTAACCGGTGAGGTTAAAGATGTATTGCTTTTAGATGTTACGCCTTTAAGCTTAGGTATTGAAACTATGGGTGGGGTAATGACCAAAATGATTGAGTCGAATACCACCATTCCTACTAAGAAAACGGAAACATTCAGCACCGCGGCCGATAATCAGCCCTCTGTTGAAATCCACGTAATACAAGGAGAGCGTTCTATGGCCGCCGATAATAAAACCATTGGCCGTTTCATTCTTGATGGTATTCCTCCTTCTTCACGCGGCGTTCCGCAAATTGAAGTGTCTTTTGACCTCGATGCGAATGGAATTTTGAGTGTTACAGCGAAGGATAAAGCGACTGGTAAAGAACAGAAAATTCGAATTGAAGCAAGTTCTGGTTTGAGCAAAGAAGATATCGAACGTATGAAGCAAGAAGCCGAATCCAATGCGGAGGCGGATCAAAAGCGCAAGGATGAAATCGACCAAGTCAATGCCGCCGATTCTTTAGTATTCCAAACCGATAAGCAGCTTAAAGAATACGGTGATAAAATCCCTGCCGAGAAAAAAGGGCCAATCGAAGAAGCACTAGAAAAATTAAAAGTAGCGGTAGCGGCTAAGGATGTAGAGAATATTAAACTTCATACCGAAACGTTGAATACGGCTTGGCAAGCTGCAAGTGAAGATTTGTACAAAGCCACACAAGGCGATGCCGCTTCAGGCGCAGCAGGCGATGCAGGTTCACAAACAGGTGGCGGAAAAACTGGCGATGCCGGCGATCAAGTTCAAGATGTTGATTTCGAAGAAGTAAAGTAATTTATACGTTTTCAATCTTTATAGTAGGCGGTTTCAAGAAATTGAGACCGCCTATTTTTTTTGATTGTCGCTTTATTGAAATCTAAATTGATGTAATTTCGTTGAATCAATATGAAAAAGGTCGAATTCCTGTATATATCGTTGCTTGTTTTAGTGGGGGCGTGTAATTCAAACTCGCATTCAAACGAAGATTTAACGGCCGATACGGCACATTCCCAGGAGCAAAGCGCTGGAAACCGGGATATTTCCCCGGAAAAAAATCAGCCACAAGGGGCAGACGGGAGTGTTCAAAGTATTGAAGAAAATTCAGAGGCGGCGGTTCGATTGGGATTTGAGCAGGCCGCAAAAGCATTTATGGAAAGTTACCGCGACGGGCGTTTTAGCGAGTTTGTGCGTTATATGCACCCCGCCGTGGTAAAAGCCTATGGCGGACCTGTACCCTTTATTGCGCAATTAAAACAAACGAAAAATCAAGATCCTCAGCGATACCGCAAGTGGGAAACCGGTCAATTAGAGGCATTTACTGCAGTGCGCGACGATCGGGGTCGAGTTACAGGTTGGTATAGTGTGGTACCAATAAAGCGGTGGTTGGAAGGCGCACCGGAAGGGGAATATCAGTTGCAGTGGCTGGGCGGACAATCCTTGGATGCGAAACAATTTCACTTTGTAGACATCACGGACGGAGATAAGGGCATGATTTATAGAATCATGCCCGATATGCGTTATTTATTAGAGTCCCTCGATAACAAGGGAATTCCCAGGTCGTAATTAACCGTTGGCTTTCGCGTGGTCGGCTAAGAATTGGGCCAAACCAAGATCGGTAAGCGGGTGATAAAGCAGTCCTAAAATGGCGCTTAGTGGACAAGTAACCACGTCGGCTCCAAATTGAGCGGCTTTAACGATATGCAAGGGATTGCGCACGCTGGCGGCAAGAATTTGGGTTTCATACCCTTGAACAGCATAGATTTCGGCAATTTGTTTGATAAGTTCCATACCATCCCAATTGATATCATCGAGACGTCCGATGAAGGGAGACAGGTAGGTAGCACCCGCTTTAGCGGCTAAAATGGCTTGTCCCGCTGAAAAGATCAAGGTACAATTGGTCCGAATTCCTTGATTGGTAAAATGCGCTATTGCCTTAACCCCGTCTTTAGTCATGGGTACTTTCACTACGATATTTTCGTGCAACGCAGCCAGTTTTTCACCTTCTTCTACCATGCCTTTGAAATCGGTAGCGATAACCTCGGCACTCACATCGCCGTCAACGATATTGCAGATGTCTACATAGTGTTGCAAAATGGCTGCAGGGCCCGTTATGCCTTCTTTGGCCATTAAGGAAGGATTGGTAGTTACCCCGTCAAGGATACCCAAATCATGGGCTTCACGGATTTGGTCAAGATTGGCTGTATCAACGAAAAATTTCATGGAAGCAAAAATACCTACACTTTAGACGCATTGAACAAAAAGTATTTCACAAGTTTACCCCCAACTTCATTCGATTGCTTGGTTATTTTTGTCGGTTTGTTGGATTTTTGTCAGAAATCCGT